>CACZFE010000090.1 GCA_902780365.1 uncultured Spirochaetales bacterium | reverse complement strand
GAAAAAAAGGCCTATCATCGGAAAGCCGAGCAGAATCGAAACTTCTGCGAAACGCGCTGATTTTATAAATGCGGAAACCTGTTTCATCAAACCTCCAAAAGCAGTTGCTTATACTTCAAAAATAAAAATAGTAAAGAATGGGATTTTGACTAAATTATTTCTTTGGTATATAAGCGCGTGTCTGAATTTTGGAGGTTCAAAAATGAAAAGATTTTTAGTTCTTCTCTTTGTTTGCGGTCTCACTCTTTCGCTTTTCGCGGAGCCGAGACTTCTCACGATCCTTTTTACAAACGATTCTCACGGCATGGCATGGGCGTTTGACGCTCCGGACAGCCCCAAAACCGGAGGTCTTGCCGCGCAGAAAACTCTTATCGAGCAGATCAGAAACGAAGTCCAGCTCACAAACGGCGACGTCGTTGTCCTCAGCAGCGGAAACGTAACGATGGGCGATCCGAGAAGCAACATCTGCGAAAATCTGCCGATGATCTCTGGAATGAACCTTATCGGTTACGACGGAATGCTTATCGGAAGCCACGAATTCGATTTCGGAATGAAGACTTTCGAAAAAATGCAGAAAGAGGCGAGATTCCCGTTCATGTCGGCGAACCTTTTCTACAAAAATAACAAACAGGTCGGCAAATCGTTCATCCAGAAAGAGATGATAAACGGCGTGAAAGTCGCTTTCGTAGGTATCACGACACCCGAACTCGAAAAAATTTCGAATGCCGGCGTCGAAGGGCTTGTCAAAGTTCAGGATCCGATCGAAGCTGCGAAAAAAGCGGTGGACGAACTCAAACAGAACAACGATTTCGTAGTTGTTCTTTCAAACCTCGGCTATTCAGACAAGGAAGTCGATGCTGACGGCTATCCGAGCGACATCAAACTTGCGAAAGAAGTTCCCGGGATCGGTCTTATCATCGGCGGAAGAACGAAAATCCAGATGAATGAGCCTGTCATCGTGAACAATGTTCCGATAATCCAGACCGAAGGTTTGGGTAAATGGGTCGGCAGATACGATATTTACTTCGAAGGCAAGCAGGTCGTTCAGAAGAATTTCAAGCTTTACCCGGTAAACATCAAAGAAAAAATCGTTAAAAGCAACGGCAGCGTAACTTACGAAAATCGCGGCAAAGACCTTGCTGAGAACGAGGCGATGCTGAAAATGCTCAACGATTTCAACTGTGAATTTTCGACTCAGGTCGTAGGCGAACTTTCCGATTCGTTCAACGGCGAAAGAAATTTCGTCCGCAGCAATCCTTCGACTTTAGGCGTTTTCATCGCATCGGTCATGAAGGAAAGAACGAATACCGACATCGCATTCGCTAACGGCGGCGCGATCAGACAGGGTCTCAACCGCGGCATAGTCAACGAAATGGATATCTACAGCGTTTTCCCGTTCGAGGACACGATAGTTACAGGTTCCGTCAGCGGTTCCCAGCTTGAGGAGATCATCAACCAGTCGATAAAAAACAAAGGGCAGGGCGGTTTCCTTCACTTCTACGGCGTTGAATTTTCGGTTTCGGGCGGAAAAGCTTCGAACATCAAAGTCAACGGCGCAGCACTTGATGCAGGCAAAACCTACACGTTTGCAGTCAACTCCTTTGTCGCGGGCGGCGGCGACGGCTTTGAAATGATGCCGAAACTCAAACTCAACGACACAAAGATCTCGGTTCCGGCGGCAGTCATCGAATACATCAAACGCGAAAAATACATCGAACCCCCGAAAGTTTCCGCAAAAAATTAGTTTAAAATCTCTTATTAAGAAATAATTCTTCAATTTTCTGAAAATCCTGCTACACTTTCGCGCTTTTGTGCTTATATGTGTGAGCGTTGCTTTTTAACTTGGGAGAAAATATGAGATTCAATTACAGAACATTGATCGTGTGGCTTTTTATCGCGGTTCTCGCTTTTGTAGCCATAAGTCTTTCGCGGATGACCGAGTCTGCCGAAATCACCGAAATCAACATGACGGAGTTCAGGCAGAAGGTCAAAAATCAGGAAATCAAAGAGGTTTTTATCGACGGGATCGAGTTCAGCGGCGTTCTGAACGACGGAAAAGACACGAAATTCACCGTGATCGGGCCGAGCGGAGAGAGGATGTCGGAATTTCTTGCTGAAAACAATGTTCCGGCGACTTATAAAAAACCTGAAGACGATTCGCTTTGGAAAACTCTCCTCATTTCGTGGCTCCCGATGATCGTTTTTGTCGCGATATTCATATTCTTCCTGCGTCAGATGAACGGCGGCAACAACAAGGCTTTCTCTTTCGGAAAGAGCAAGCACAGAATGATCTCGAAGGACCAGAACCAGATCCGTTTCAAGGATGTCGCGGGAGTTGACGAGGCTAAGGAAGAACTTGAAGAAGTCGTCGATTTCCTCAAAAAACCGTCGGTCTACACCAAGATCGGCGCGAAGATCCCGCACGGAGTCCTTCTCGTGGGGCCTCCCGGAACCGGTAAGACCTTGCTCGCAAAAGCTGTTGCCGGTGAAGCCGATGTTCCGTTCTTCATCATAAGCGGTTCCGATTTTGTCGAACTGTTCGTCGGTGTCGGTGCAAGCAGAGTCAGAGATTTGTTTGAAAGCGCGAAGGCAAAGGCTCCGTGCATAATTTTTGTCGATGAGATCGATGCGGTAGGCCGTCAGCGCGGCGCAGGTCTTGGCGGCGGAAACGACGAAAGAGAGCAGACTTTGAACCAGCTTCTTGTCGAAATGGACGGCTTCGGAAGCGATTCCGGGATCATCGTGATCGCCGCTACGAACAGGCCTGATGTCCTTGATCCGGCGCTTCTCCGCCCGGGCAGATTCGACAGACAGGTTTATGTGCCGCTTCCAGACATCAAAGGGCGCGAACTTATTCTCAAAGTTCATGCTGAAAAAATAAAAACTGCTTCTGATATCGATTTCAGCGACATCGCAAAAGGAACTCCCGGACTTTCTGGCGCAGACCTCGCGAACCTTCTCAATGAAGCGGCTCTCATCGCGGCATCCCGCTCTGAAGAAGAGGTCACAATGGCTGACATCGAGGACGCAAAAGACAAGATCTTCATGGGAAAAGCGCGCAAAACTATGGTCCAGACTCCTGAAGAGAAGAAGGATACAGCTTACCACGAGGCGGGTCACGTCGTTGTCGGGCTTTATTCGAAATTTGCAGATCCAGTGCATAAAGTTTCGATCGTGCCGCGCGGAAGGGCATTGGGCGTAACACAGCAGCTTCCCGAAAAGGATAAATATTCCTACCACAAAGAGGAACTTATCGACAGGATCAAGGTCCTCATGGGCGGAAGAGCAGCCGAAGAAGTTTTCATCGGCAGGATCACGACAGGAGCCGGAAACGACATCGAGCGCGCGACGCAGATTGCACGTAACATGGTCATGCAGTGGGGAATGGGCGATGATTTAGGCCCCATCAGCTACGGCGAAAAGGAAGAACAGGTTTTCTTGGGTCGTGAGCTCGGAAAGAGGACTCAGGTCAGCGAGGCAACTTCGCAGAAGATCGACGAAGAAGTCCAGAAACTCATCGAAACAGCTTATTCCGAAGCGAAAAATATCCTTAACGAACATAAGGAAGGCGTCGAAAGGCTTGTAAGTGCCCTTGTCGAAAAGGAGACTTTAGAGCGTGACGAGATAATGGAGGCCGTTGAGCCGAAACCGGCGGAAGAAAAGGAAGCTGAAGAGTAATTTATGCGTGCCACAGTGTTTTTTCTGACAATTTTTTCTTTTTTTCTGATTTTTGCCGACACGGTGAAAATATACTACCTTTACGAGCCGCTTTCAGACCGCTACACCTTCACTAACCAGTGTTCCGATCTCAGATCCTGCAAGCCTTTGTATGTGACGAAAGGCGAAGTCAAACATAAAGCGGGATATAAGATCAATCCCGGCAGGGAAAACCAGTTCGACGAGATCATAAAACGTGCTTCCGAAAAGCACGGAGTCGATTTCTTCCTCATAAAAAGCGTGATAAAGGCGGAATCCCTTTTCGACACGAAAGCAGTGTCCAGCGCCGGTGCGAAAGGACTCATGCAGCTTATGCCCGATACTGCGACTGAAGTAGGAGTCAAAAATGTTTTTGATGCCGAGCAGAACATCATGGGCGGCACGAAATATCTCAAAAAAATGCTGAAAAAATTCAAAAACAACGCCAAAAGCGCCGTTGCCGGTTACAATGCCGGACCTGCCGCTGTTGTTTACTACGACGGGGTTCCTCCGTTTGACGAAACAATGAATTATGTCGAGAAAATACACGGTTTTTATAAAATTTATACGGGGAAAGAGCCATGGTGAAAAAAATTAAAGGCGGAGCCGGAAAGCACAAAATTATGGACAGGCTTCGTAATTTCAAACAGGATATTCTGACTATACCGAACCTTCTGACTTCGATCAGGATAATTCTTGTTCCGGTGGTTCTCCTTTTCATCTGGCTGAATACTCCCGTAATGCGTCTGTGGTCGTGGATCTTCTACACGGTTGCAACCGTTACCGACTTTTTCGACGGTTATCTTGCGCGTAAATCAGGCGCGGTTTCGGTTTCCGGCAAACTGCTTGACCCGCTTGCAGACAAATTTATTGTCAACCTCACACTGGTTCTCCTTGTTTCGATGCAGGAAATTTCGGCTTGGCCGGTCATCATAATTCTGGCGCGCGAGTTTTATATTTTCGGGATACGCTCGCTTGCGATGGAACACGATTTAGTTATTGCAGCCGATATCTGGGGCAAAACAAAAACCATGCTCCAGATGTTTGCACTTCCGTTTTTTATGATAAATCAGAAAACGCTGCTTGCTCTTGTAAATATCGACTGGGATCCGTCTGGTGTCGGATATCTTTTGATCTGGTCTTCGATAGTTTTCAGCCTTATCAGCGCGTTCACTTATACCCGCAGCGTCAAAAGAAAAATTTTCGGGTAATTCTTTTAACTGTTTGAATTTATTCTGAAATAATCGTCTCGGACGGTTTGTGATTTTTCTTTTATACGGATGTCTTTCCGCTTTCTTCAAAATCAAAAAGATCTTTTAAAGGAAGCTCAAGAGCAAAAGATATTTTTTCGATAGCGTCTATTGAAATATTGCGTTTTCCGCATTCAACTGTGCTGATATATTCTCGCCCGAGACCCGATTTGAATGCAAGATCGTTCTGCGTCATGCCTTGCTGTTTCCGAAGAAACAAAATGCGTTTTCCAAGCTGTTCCCGCGCGTTCATGGCTGTAATAAAAGCAAAAAAACAACAACAGCAGTAACAATAACCAAAAAATTTTCTGCGTATGTATCCGATAATGCACATTTTTTATGATTTTGTAGCTTTTAATGCACTTTTTTCTTGATTTTTGTAGCCGTTAGTATACATTTTTGCGTTTTGAACCGAATAAGGTTTGGTATTTTTATTTTTTTAGGAGGAAAAGATGAAAAAAATCTTTTTTAGTTTTGTTGCATTAGTAGCAATGTTCTTGATGACCGGCTGCGGCGGCAGTGACGGCGGAAGTAGTAGCGGCGGTTACAGCGGCGGGGGAAACTATTCAGAATGTTTTTACGGCAGTTATCAATGCAAAGGCGGAGATTCGTATTGGTGCGGTTATGTTGGTGGCTCGAATGACTTGACTTGGCAACTTTCAGAATACTGCAGTTATTCCTGTGATGATTCTACTGGAAAATGTTCATCAAGTTCAGGTGGCGGTAACAGTGGAGACAATTCAAGCGGAGACAATAGTGGCGGAAATTCTGGTGGTTCAAATTCTGCATATCAAACATGTTGTGATTTAGCTTATTGTTTTGATGCCTGTTCAAACCAAAATTGCTATGATAATTGCGTCGCTAATAGTTCTTCTTCGGCGATAAACGGTTACAATGACATTTTTTACTGCGGAGACACCTATGGTTGCGACCCTGATGGAGATGGTTATTACGATTCTTCTTGTTTATCTACATATTGTGCATCTTATTTAACTAACTGTTGCTATGAAGTAGATAATGGCGGAGGAAGTACATCGGAATGCTCATCGGGTCAGCATATGTGCAACGGTTCCTATTCATACTATTGTTCTGGCGGATATTGGGATTCCGGGACTTATTGTTCCAACGGTTGCAACTCGTCAACAGGACAGTGCAACAGCAGTTCCGGCGGCGGAAGCACGACAGAATGTACATCAGGGCAGTATAGATGCAACGGTAATACCTCCTTTTATTGTTCCGGCGGAAAATGGGACTCCGGAACTTACTGTTCCGACGGCTGCAACTCGTCAACCGGAAAATGCAAGAGCAGTTCAAGTTCAAGCTGCACATCCGGTCAATATAAATGTCAGAATGATTCTTCATATAAATGTTCCTCCGGTTCTTGGACATGGAATCAAGATTGCTCTAATGGTTGCGACTTGTCAAAAGGTAAATGCTACGAGTGTTCTACCAGTGATTATAAATGCAGCGGTTCCACTTCATATTATTGTAATTCCGGATATTGGGTATCAAATGAATCCTGCTCCAAAGGCTGTGATTCATCAACAGGCAAATGCAAAGGTTACAAACCCTGTATTAGTTATTTTAGCGGTCTTAGCACCAGCTCTTCTATAAATCTTTCATGGAGTACAACAACGAGTGGCAACTGCAGCAAAGCAGAAGAATTCACCATTTACTGGTACGATTTATATGATGATTATTATTATTATGACGAGCTAAGCGGTTCTTCCAGCAGTTATACTCTTAATGCGAAACCGTATCTTTCTTCTGAGACTTCTTCTATTGTTGTTCAGTTGGATGCAGAAAACTCGTACGGCAAAACATCATCGACTCTTACCTGTGCGTATGTTGATAGTATGGGGTGGTTTAATTGTAAATAAAGAGTTGTAGAAAAAATTTTTTTCTTAGTTTTACAATGATTGCAGTGCTTTTTGTAATAAGCTGAGGCGGC
>CACZFE010000089.1:2481-10004 GCA_902780365.1 uncultured Spirochaetales bacterium | reverse complement strand
ACCTTATTATATGACGGTGACGAGGTGATTATTTCGTTATTGTAACAGCAGTAAAACAAAAGGAATGAGGGATTATAATGACGTCTGCAAAAGAGATATTTTACAACGATAAGCTTTCGGAGCTTTGTGATGAATACCGTCAACACAACGGATTCAACAACGACGACTATCTTACATATGGCGTAAAAAGAGGTCTGAGAAACCCCGACGGAACAGGTGTCATGGCTGGACTGACCAATATTTGTAATGTCCACGGTTTTCTGATGGATGACGGTGTCAGGGTTCCCGATGAAGGAAAACTCGTTTCCAAAGTCGTAACTTTCGAACCTTCAGGACTTGTCTTCAACAAAAATGTAACGATCACTCTCACAATTGACTCCGAATATACGACTGTTCCTGAGAACATGGCTGTGGTTCCGGCATTCCTCGCAGGAACGAAGTGGTCGCACCGTGAAGCAGGAGGCGATCCGATCATGGGTGGTGATCCGATCATGGCAGGCGACCCGATCATGGCGGGAGATCCCATCATGGCAGGCGATCCCATCATGGCAGGAGACCCGATTATGATGAACGCAGGACACTTCTCAAGTTATGCTTTACGACGATACTGATACTGATACTGATACTGATACAGATACAGACACTGAAGAAGAACCTGTAATTCCTCAAGACCCCTACACTCTCTCCTGCACTGGACAGAATCTCTGCTACGGCTCTGACAACAAACCGCTTGAAGAGTGCAATTCAGACCCGGAATCGGAATATTTCGGACAGGACGCTCACCACACCGACAGCTGTGCAGCACGCAGCTTCACGACAGGCGGAACCGATACAAACCCGACCAACATTGATGCAAACACCGGTCTTGAATGGACAAAGACTTACAACGGAACAAAAGTTGTGATCGAAGATGCAGTTGCTTACTGCGAAGGTCTTGAATACGGCGGCCACGACGACTGGAGACTTCCGGAAATACAGGAACTTATAACTATTATCGACTATTCATTCTACAGGGCTTTCGACACCTCTCTCTTCCCCGACTTCCCGACTTCGGACGCTTTCTGGTCAAATACCGTTTATTCCACGAACTCAAGTTATCACTTCGGCTTCAACGTTACTCCTTCGCAGACATCAGGAATCTACAATTACAGCAACACCGGCAGCTACTATGCACTCTGCGTCAGAGGAGATGTTTTCAGAAAAGGAACTATCGTTTTTGAGTCTGAACAGCTTGACGGCGGAATAGTTGTCACCGATACGGCAAGCGGACTTCACTGGGCAAAATCACGCGCAACAGGCAAAACCTGGGCAGAAGCTATGGAATACTGTGAAAACCTCTCTTACGGCGGTAGCACCGACTGGAGACTTCCGAACATCAGCGAACTCCTCTCTATTGTCGATTTCACTTTAAAGAAACCAGCGACAGTCTTCCCCGACATTGACAATGTCGATCTCTGGAGTTCCACTACAAGAGCAAAGGATTCTCTGACGACATCTGCCTCAGCCGCATGGACACTTGATGTTCAGACAGCACGCAGCTCCTCTGTGACCAAAAGCTCCAAAAAAGAAGTAATGTGTGTCAGATAGCATAGGAGAAGATTGTGCAAGTAACTGAAATCATTACCTATTCACTTATAGTCGGCGCAGTTCTCGCGTTCGGCGGGATCATCTGGAGCTACGCGAAGGGCTTGCGTAAAAGCCCGCGCGACATGTGGCTCCTTTTCATCTACAACATAATCGAATACACCGCCTACATGGCGATGAACCTCACTCTCACGCTCTGGCTCACGGCAGACTGCGGGATCAGCGATCTGGGAGCCGGTTCATACATCATGGTGTGGTCGATCCTCCTTTCGATAATCGGCATGCTGACAGGCGCTGTCGTCGACACGATAGGAATCAGGAAAACGCTTCTCATAAGCATATTTTTCCTTCTTTTCTCGCGCTTTTTCATGTCGTTCGTCACAAATCCGGCACTCATTTTCGTCCTCGGTTTCATCCCGATGGCTATGGGTTTCGCCGTTGTCGGCCCGCTTGTTTCGATTGCCATCAAAAAATACACGACAAAAGACACTGCGGCGATGGGATTCGGCCTTTTCTACGTTCTCATGAACTTAGGATATGCGATAGGTTCGATGCTTTTTGACAAGATCAGAGGCTTTTTCTCTGTCACCGACGCTGCGACCGGAGCTGTAAACGAGAACGCCGGAACAATGTTTTTAGGAATGCATTTCACGACTTACCAGATGGTTTTCGTCATCGGTTTCGGCTTTACCATCGTAAGCCTCATCGTCGCATTCTTCATCCGCGGCAACATCGAGCTCAACGATGAAGGCGAAGTCGTCAAAACGCCGAAAAAAGAGCTCGGAAGCGGCCTTGAATCGGTCAAAAATTCGGCTATCGATGTCGCGACGATGCTCAGGAACGTCGTTGTAGAAAAAACTTTCTGGATCTACATCGGGATCCTTGCCCTCACCCTTTTCGTCCGCTGCGTATTCTTCCACTTCTCCTACACTTTCCCGAAATACGGCATCAGCGTTCTCGGCGAAGGCGCCCCGATCGGCAACATCTACGGCTTTCTGAACTCAGTCCTCATCATTTTCGCGGTTCCGATAGTCTCCTACATCACGAAAAAGACTTCTTCCTACAAAATGATGATCATAGGCTCTATCGTTTCCTCGCTCGCATGCTTCATCGCAGTCATCCCGCCTTCATTTTTCGAAGGTCTGACGAATACTCCGCTCGGCGAACTCGTCTTCATAAAGTGGCTGGGACTTGTTGATTCTCCTGAAAAAATGTCGGGGATAACAGCTGTTGCAGAATACTGGCCGATGATATTCTTCATCTTCGTATTCACGATCGGTGAATCGATCTGGTCACCCAGACTCATGCAGTTCACAGCCGAGATCGCGCCGAAAGGAAAGGAAGGGACCTACATCGCCCTTTCGATCCTGCCGTGGTTTGCTGCAAAATTCTTCGTCGGACCTATGTCCGGACTACTCATCAAAATCTATACCCCGTTCGAAAACGGACATCCCCTTCCAGCTTCTCCAGACCACGCGATGATATGGTTCTGGATCGGTGCAATGGCACTTCTCACGCCGGTAACGCTCTTCTGTTTCGGCAAATTTTTTATGAGAAAACTCTCCGCGGAAGCGGAAAAATAAGAACCTTTTAGTCAGCCAGATTCTGGTAAAGTCTTCTTTTTATCTTTTTAGTCGAAGTCTTCTCGAATTCCGCGGAATGGATCCTTATATCTGCCAGTTTGGCAAAAGATGCAAGCGTTTCGTTCAGTTTCAGGCGGCTTTCCTGCATGATCTTGTCCAGCTGCGCGTCATTGACGCCGTCTTTTTTGGCTTTGGTATAATCGGGATAAACAAAAGCTACAAGTTTGTGTTCCTTGTTTTCGATTACCAGCGATTCAAGAACATACGGCCTTGAGTTCAGCTTTGCCTCGATCTCTTCCGGATAGATGTTCTGTCCTGAAGATGAAAGGATCATGCTTTTAATGCGCCCCTTTATAAACAGGAATCCTTTTTCGTCGATAAAACCGAGGTCTCCTGTGTGAAACCAGCCTTCATCGTCGAACGCTTCAGCCGTTTCCTTTTCCATCTTGTAGTAGCCGGTGAAAACATTTTCGCCTTTGACACAGATTTCCCCTATTCCGTTCTCGTCCGGAGTATCAATTTTTGCCTGAAGATACTCTATGACTTTTCCGCAGCTGCCGACCGGACGACCGTCGAAATAATGGGTATAAGCGATAAGCGGAGCACATTCGGTCATGCCGTAGCCGACCGTAAACCGGACTCCGCATTTCTTGAAAAACTCCTCGATCTGCGGATTGAAAGCCGCTCCGCCGATAAGAAGCTCGAAATGGTTCGTGCCGAAAGCGTTGTTTATTTTTTCGCCGATTTTAGAGTAAATCAGCTTGTTAACAAGCGGGATTTTTATGAGCGTTGCCAAAAGCCCTTTTTCGAGAAGCGGCACGATCTTTGAAAGATATATCTTTTCCAGAATCAGCGGAACCGTGACTACTATAACCGGATTTATCTCTTCGAAAGCCTGCAAAATAACCTTCGGAGTCGGGATCTTTCCCAAGAAATAGATGTGGGCACCGCGTGCAAACTGTGAAAGAAAATCGTAAGCGCAGCCGAAGCAGTGAGCGAGCGGAAGGAACGCAAGAACTGTTCCAGGCTCGTCTTTTAAAAGGTTGTCGACAAAGAATTTCACATTCACCATGAGTGCATTGTGAGTAATCATGACACCTTTCGAAAAGCCTGTCGTACCCGAAGTGTAGACTATTGAAGCCTGAGTGTCATTTGATATTTGCTCAAGATGAAAATCTTCTTTAACTATCGGATTCTGCTTGATTTTTTCTGCGATATCGATTTTCTTTTCTTCATCTCTGAGAAAGAAAAATCCGAAATTTTCAAGCGAAACAACGGCTTCGATTTTTTCGAGAGCAAGCCCCATCATCCTTTCCATAACGGAATCAGAGGCAAAAAACAACTTTGAATCGGAGTGGTTCACAATGTGGACAATCTCTTCGGGAGAGAAATCAACAAGGATCGGAACGATCACAGCACCGTAAGAGACTGCCGCAAGATAAGTTATCGCCCAGTTCGACGAGTTTCTGCCGCACAGAGCGATTTTATCACCTTTTTCAATGCCGAAATTCTTAAAAAGCTGATGTATTCCGAGTATATTTGCCGCGACACCTGCATACGAAGTCGAATCGCCGCCGTAATCACTGAAACAGGGACTCTCCCAGTTTTTAAGAATCGATTTTTCAAGGGTCGCGACAAGGTTTTGTTTTATCATCTGTTCCTCTCAAAACAACAGTGTCAAAAAATTTGACGGTGGAATGTATAGCAAAATTTCCGACTATTCAATAAAATCTTTATCTTTTCTGCAAAATCATGTCGGAAAGAATCAGGCAGCCGTTTGCCTCAGGAACGATTTTTATAGAGTTTTTCCCCTTCTTCATTTCGGCAGTGAACTCAAGAGTCTGCGGCAAACTCTGCTTTTCATTTCCGGCATTATTGTAACTTGCTGATTTTATTCCATTTATATCGACATAAAACTTCGTCGTGCACCCTGTTGCCACGAAAGTCAGTCTGCAATCATATTTTCCGCCTTCTTTCAGAGAGTGCTCGTGGTCGTAGTAGTTTTTGCCGTCAGGTTCTCCGAAAACGATTCCTGTTCCGGCAAAAGTTGAGTTTTCCGGCGGATGGTAGTCGAAAAAATCTTCTGCGAACTTGTTGCCGGCACCTAATATCACATAATGGAACTTAGGCAAACCGCTTAACGCAAGGTCTTTAGCCAGAAAACTGATATAGGAAACACCGTCATCCTCAATAAAATCTATCTTCTTGGCTGAATAATTTCTTTCAAGACCGTTTTCCGACACCAGCTCTATTTTCCAAGCCTCTTTGAAATCCTTTTCGGAATAGAACTTCAGCATGTTTTCGTTCAATTTTCCGAAATCGTATACAATGAGGTTCCCGTGTTTGTCAAAAGGTGGATCATCCTGAATTTTCAGAATCGATTCAGGCTGGAAAGGAACCTGAAAATGGGTAAATACTATCGAGTTTTCTATCTTGTTTTCCTCTATTATTCTTTTGATTTTGTAAGGATTTTCCCCGAAACCGACTTTGTAGCAGTAGAGAGGAATGAGAAAAAATGCAAAGAAAACTACAAGTCCGGTCAGAAGTCCGTTCATACTCATTGCCGCCAGCTTTGAAAGGCGGCTGTTTTTATTGAATAAATATTCAAAAGTTTCAACAAATCCGCAAGCCGAGAGAATAAGGATCATCGCCCCCGACTCCATCAGATAGCGCGGCAGTCCCAGAAAATTCCCGGCTATAAAAAACCAGAAATAGAAAGCGAGCGCGCAAAGAGGTGTGAAATAATACAAAAAATATTTATAAGGCTTTGAAATTATTGCCTGAAATATAAACAACAGCATTATCTGGTGGAACGTTATCCTGTGAACGAAAGCGTTCAGCCTTAGAAATGAAATATGGGCCAGAAACGGCATTGTCGTTCCGGTAACAGGCATAGTGTTATCATAGTTTGCAGTAAACACACACCCTTTTCCCAACCCGGGACGGTGACAGAAATCCTTGGGATCAAGCATACCGAAAAGAATATCCTGGTTAAAAATCAGAGGATTGCCGGTAAAAAAATGATTGTAACAGCAGAGCAGCCCGCCGAAAAACAGAAAAGGAACTGTAAAAAGAGCCGCTGTTTTTAGATCTCTGTGCTTCAGCAGAATATAAACAATGAAAGCAAGATAGACATAAACCGCATTTTGCGGACGGATAGAAAGCGAATATGCCGCAAGGACTCCCGAAAATAAAATATTCAGCGGTTTCAACTCTCTGTAAAGCAGAATATAAGACGATGCGAGAACAAGCATCAGTCCGAAATGGTGCGGAAAATACAATGCTCCGTGGAGAATATGGGTCGTAGAGAAAGAAAAAAGAAGCATTGCGACAACTCCGGCCCGTTTGTTTTTCAGTTTTTCGGCATGGATCCCGACCAGAAACGTGTTTATTCCTGCAAGCAGCGGGTTGAACATATATTCCAGCCCGAACTTTGCGAACGGAGCCATAAAAAGGCTGAAACCGGGAAGAAAAATCGAAGTATACTTGCCGTCATGCACAAACATGAAGTGTGATTTGTAATGCTCGTAAAAATCGGGAACATCAAGATAAAACCTGCCGTTTGCGATAAGTTTAGCAAGCCATACATAATGAATGCTGTCCTCTGGCTGTTCAGTCAGAATAAAGAACCTGTTGAAGGCAAGAGTCACAAAAAACATAAGTGAGGGAAGAACAAATATCGAATATTTATCAATGAACTCCCCTGTTTTTTTTAAAATCCCGGGTTTTACGAGATATAGGACCGGAAAAATCACCAGAAACGGAATAAGCAGAAGATGAAGTTTCGGAAAAAACGAGGTAAAATAACTATAAACGCGCAACTCGGTCGCGACTGCAACATAGAGTATGAAAAAAAGAATCGAAAAGAAAAAAACGATAATTTTTTCTTTCATTGACCTAAGTCAAATTGTTAAAACTATCTGTCGCTCAGAAAACTGATGCTCTGAACGTTGTATTGAGTGCTGTTCTGACGAAGTTTCTGCAATGCTCTCATTTCGACCTGACGTATTCTCTCTCTTGTCAGGTTCATGATCGTTCCGACTTCTTCAAGAGTGACTCCTCCTTTATCCGCGACATCGAGAGCGCATGTCTCGCGGAGTTCCCAGACTTCTTTGCCGGGAAAATTGAATTTGATCGACTTGGTCTCAGGGTTTACATCGAGAAAAAGATGATACTTGCACGAAACAAAAAGGCATGGTCTCTTAAGTTTGAGACATTCAGAACGGTTTTTCGGTTTCTGATATGCCGTAATGTCAATCAGATCCCAGTAAAGCGAACCTTCTTCGAGTTTTCCTTTCTGCTCAGTGATGACCTCGGTATAAGGTTTTTCTTTCTTTTTTGACTTTTCTTTTCCTG
>CACZFE010000089.1:0-2419 GCA_902780365.1 uncultured Spirochaetales bacterium | reverse complement strand
CATGTCAATACTTTTTGAACGAACTCTCTGATTTTATTATCATTTTTATTCATTGAAAAAATCTTAAAAAAGCGAAATATACTCTTTTCTGACTATAGTTTCGTCTCTTCCAGGTCCTACCGAAATTATTGAAACCGGAACCCCGAGATTCTTCTCGATGAAGGAGATATACTCTTTCGCTTCCTTCGGCAGTTCGTCATATTTTCTGATTTCGGCGATATCGCATTTCCAGCCTTTGAGTCCGACATATTCCGGTTCGATTTTTTCGCAGAGCGAGATCGAAGCCGGGAAAGAATTGATTTTCCTTCCTTCGGCTTTGTATCCTGTTGCTACTTTTATCGTGTCGAAATCGTTGAGGACATCGAGTTTCGTAAGCGCGATCGAAGTTATCCCGCTCATTTCAAAGACATATTTCAAAGCCACGAGATCGAGCCAGCCGCATCTTCTCGGACGCCCTGTCGTCGTTCCGAATTCATAGCCTGTCTGCCTGAGTTTCTCACCGTCTGCACCGTGGTCTTCGGTCGGGAAAGGACCTGCTCCGACTCTTGTCGTATAAGCCTTCACAAGCCCGATATTGTCCCTGACTTCGCTGAAAGGAAGCCCGCAGCCGAGACTGAAATAGCCCGAAAGCGTGTTCGAGGATGTTACGAAAGGATAAGTTCCGTGGTCAATGTCGAGCATTGCCCCCTGAGCACCTTCCATGAGGACTTTCTTCCCTTTTGCGAACCGGGCAAAACTAAAGTCGGTCGGTGCGATGTAAGGAGCGAGAGCCTTTCCGAATTCAAAGTATCTTTCGGTAAGTTTTTCTGCATCGAACGGTTCTACACCGTAGAGATTGACGAACATCGCGTTCTTTTCTTTAAGAGCCGCTTTTATTTTTCTGTTAAGAAGCTCTCTGTCGAGAAGGTCTTCGGCACGGATACCGATTCTCGAGACCTTGTCTTCGTAAGCCGGCCCTATTCCGCGGCCTGTCGTTCCTATTTTATTGTCTTTTTTGGCAGCTTCGCGGCATTTGTCGAGAGCCTTGTGATAATCCATAATTATTGAAGTTTTCGGTGAGATCATCAGTTTTTCGGGAGTTACCGAAACGCCTTTTTCCCTGAGTTTCGCCGATTCGGCTGCGAACTGTTCCGGGTCAAAAACGACTCCGTTGCCTACAAAACTGACTATATTGTCGCGAAGAATGCCTGACGGGATCGCATGAAGGTCATACTTTACACCATCGACAACGATCGTGTGCCCTGCGTTGTTTCCGCCCTGATAGCGGCAGACAATATCGACCTGCTCTGTCAGAAGATCGACGACCTTTCCCTTTCCTTCATCGCCCCACTGCGAACCAGTAACAATGTGAACTGTCATTTTCCGACTCCCAAAGTTAATAACGTGAGATTTTATTTATTACCTTTTTATAAACAAGTTTTTCGCTCATAGCTCTCAAATACTTTTCAGCTCTTTTATCAAAGCTGCAACATCGCTTTTTTTAGTTGCCCAGCTCGTGCAGATCCTGACCGCTGTATGTTTCGGATCGACTTTTTCCCAGAACGCAAAAGAGAACTTTTTCGACATCTTCTCGTAAATTTCATCAGGAAAAACGGGAAAGATCTGATTTGTCGGAGAATCGAAAAGGAACTTTGTCCCTTTGTTTTCCAAAACTTTTTTTATTTCAGCGGCCGCTTGCACCGCATGTCCGGCAAGCCTAAAATAAAGATTATCGGAAAAAAGCGTCAGGAACTGGATCCCGAGCAGCCTCCCTTTCGCGAGCATCCCGCCGCGCTGTTTTATAATGTTGCGGAAATCCTTTTTAAAAGAATTGTTCGTTATCACGACAGCCTCGCCGAAAAGTGCGCCGTTTTTTGTGCCGCCGATATAGAAAACATCGCAGAGCGAGGCTATATTAGAAAGCGTAAGGTCGTTTTCCGCCGCTGCAAGCCCGTAGCCGAGACGCGCGCCGTCGATAAAAAGCGGAAGTTTGTATTTCAGGCACACTTTGCGGAGGGCAGAAAGTTCATTTTTTGAATAGACTGTGCCGTTTTCAGTCGGGAACGAGATATAAACCATTCCGGGCTGCACGATATGTTCGTAGTTGCAGTCGTTCACACATGATCCAACGTATTTTTCTACCTGCTCCGCGCTCAGTTTCCCGTCACCTGAAGGAAGCGCCAGAACTTTGTGTCCGGTAGATTCTATCGCGCCGGTCTCGTGCACGTTCACATGCCCCGTGACCGCGGCGACAACACCCTGATGAGGCCTGAGTACAGCCGATATTACAACTGTGTTTGTCTGTGTTCCGCCTACAAGGAAATGGACATCGGGAACGTTTTTTCCTTTTTCCCCGGCAAATCCGCACGCTTCAAGTATGAGTCTGCGCGCTTTTTCGCAGTATTTGTCGCACCCGTAACCGTCAGTCTGCTCAAAATTG
>CACZFE010000088.1 GCA_902780365.1 uncultured Spirochaetales bacterium | reverse complement strand
GACCAGGAGGAAGCTCTCACGATGAGCGACAGGATCGTCGTTATGAAGGACGGCGAAGTCCAGCAGATCGGAACTCCGCAGGATATCTACAACGAGCTCGCGAACGCTTTCGTAGCCGACTTTATCGGCGAGAGCAACATTTATAACGGCACGATAGTCGGCGACAGAAAGGTCAAATTCATCAACAAGGTTTTTGACTGCGTTGACGATTTTGAAATCAACGCGAAAGTCGATGTCGTCGTCAGACCTGAGGATGTCGAGATCGTAAAACCCGAAGAAGGGATAGTTTCCGGTCAGATCGTTTCCTCTATTTTTAAAGGCGTTCATTACGAAATGATCATGATGGTGGGAAAAAGCGAAGTCATGATCCAGTCCACGAAAGAAGTCAAAGCCGGAGACACTATCGGCATCAGAGTGAGCCCCGACAATATCCACATCATGAAAAGGGATTTCGTTTCAAACGTTTACGACGGATATATCGACAAGATCAACAAAGTCCACTTCGCCGAAGGTGCTTTCGAGTGCGACGTCACGCAGCTCTACCCCGGTTCGCACCTCGATTCCGAAGGCTATGTCATCACGACGACCGGCGAAAAGATTGATCTCACCAATGTTCCTGTCAGAGTCGAAGTCGGTCTCAAGGATATCGAGATTATAGACAACGACGAAGACGGTGATGCAAAAGGTTCAATAATTTCAATAGTTTACAAAGGCGACCACTACCAGATCATAATCTGCACCGACGAGGAAGAAGAAGAAATCGTCTGCGATACTGAATACCTCTGGAACGAAAACGACCGTGTCAGCGTCAAGATACCGAAGGATAAGATCAAACTTACTTTGAAGGCGGTGGAAAAGAAATGAACGGACTGAAATTTTCAAGAAAACAGCTGGGCATCCCCTACGCGGTTTTTCTCATCGCGTTCGTCGTGGTTCCCCTCCTTTTCGTAAGTTTCGGACTCGCGATAATCACGACGATCGTCAGCCTTTTCATCGCGTATCCGGTCGCATACATCCTTTCGAAGACGAAGTTCAACAAAGGCGGCGTTCTTCTTATTCTCTTCATTCTTCCGCTCTGGATCAACTTCGTTCTGAGAACGGCCGCGATGAAGGAACTGCTCTACTTCGTCGGCATGTACAAATCGAACAGCTTCAGCTTTATAAACACGCTTATCGGTATGGTCTATGACTATCTTCCGTTCGTCATCATGCCGTTGTATTCGGTTCTGGTCAAGATCGACAAAAGCTATGCCGAAGCAAGCGCAGACCTCGGCGCGAAGCCTGTGACCACCTTCCTTTCGGTCACTCTTCCCCTTTCGATGCCCGGGATCGTGAGCGCGATATCGATGGTCCTCCTCCCGACGACTACAAGCTACGTCATCAGCGATACTTTGGGCAACGGAAACGTCACGATCGTCGGAAAGATAATCGAAACTCAGTTCCTCACGATGGACAACTGGCACGCAGGAAGCACGATCGCACTCGTCCTTCTCGTAATAATTTTTCTTTCGATGTTCTTGAGCGGCAAATTCACTGAAGCAGAGGACGAAAGCGCAGGGAGGGCTAACTTATGGTAAAGAAAATAATCGGCGGAAGCTACATAACTCTGGTTCTTTTCCTTCTCTACGCCCCTATCCTTCTCCTTTTCGTTTACAGTTTCAATATGTCGCGTGAGATAGGGATCTGGTCTCCGGAATGGGGTTTTGACCTTTACTACAAACTCTGGAGCAATACCGACCTCATGGAAACGGTTGTCAACACGATCGTTCTCGCACTTGCCGCGGGCTTCATTTCGACAGTTCTCGGCACGATGGGCGCAATCGGAATGTTCTATTCAAGCCGTCGCGTCAACAGAACGATGAATGAACTCACCAAAATTCCGATAATAAATGCGGAAGTCGTTACGGCTATATCTATCGCCCTAATCTGCACGATGTTCGGTTTCGGAAGGTCGTACGCTTCGCTTCTTATCGGACACGTCGTTCTCACCGTTCCGTTCGTCGTTCTTTCGGTCATCCCGAAACTCAAACAGATGGACAACAACCTTTACGAAGCAGTACTTGACCTCGGTGCAACACCGACAAAGGCGATTTTCCTCATCGTTATTCCGGAAATTCTCCCCGGAATCATTTCGGGTTTCCTTCTTGCGATAAACATTTCGCTTGACGACTACATCATCACGAGTTTCACGAAACCTTCGACTTTCAAGACGATTTCGACTTATGTCTACGATGCCTACGCAAAGGGCGGAAAAAGCTCTTCCGTTCCTGCGCTCAGGGCTCTGTTTGCGATAATTTTTGTCGTAATGATCGCGTATGTGGTCATTCATTCTTTTATACAATCAAGAAAATCTAGACTGGAGGGGTCAAGATGAAGAAATTTTTTGCACTTTTTCTTTCTTTTTCACTTTTGTTCAGCCTTCTCCCGCTTTTCGGCGAAGGCGAAGTCGTAGAACTCAAGGTCTACAACTGGGAAGACTACATCTCTATCGATGACGGCAGCGGCGAAAGTGTTGATTTGATTAAGAAATTCGAACAGCACTGCAAAGAGAAGTTCGGACTTAACGTCAAAATAAAATACTCGACTTTCGGAACGCTTGAAAATATGTACAACGAGCTCCAGCTCACCAAAACCAAAGCAGAAGACGGCTCATACACCTACGCTTATGACCTTGTATGCCCGTCCGACTACATGCTTCAGAAGATGATAATCGAAGGAATGGTCGAAAAATACGACTACACCATCGAAGAAGGAAAACTCGGACACGTCAACGGCTACTATGACAACGCTTCGAAATTCATCGTTGACCTTTTCAAAAAATTCGGCTGGCAGGATTATGCGACCGTTTACATGTGGGGAACGATGGGTTATGTCTACAATCCGGCAGTTTTCGAGAAACTTCCCGGTTACAAAAAAGGTGACGAAGCTCACTGGGATTTCATCTGGAAGGAATACGCGAAGAATCTCGGAACGATCAAAGATTCGATCCGCGACACATACGCTCTCGCACTCGGATACGTCTACAGAGACGAACTCACTGAACTTGCAAAAAGCTACAAATCTGGCTCGCTCACGAAAGACCAGTATGCCGACAAACTCGTCACCCTTTTCAACAGAGCTGACGAAGAATCGGTAAAGAAAGTCGAGGAAGCGCTTTCCGTTCTCAAGGAAAACATCTACGGATTCGAAGTCGACAGCGGCAAAAAAGACATGGCTACCGGTAAAATCGCCATCAACTTCGCATGGAGCGGCGATGCAGTCTACACTCTTGACACCGCTGACGAAGACGAAAACGGCGCTGAACTCTACTACGCAGTTCCTGAAGAAGGCAGCAACATCTGGTTTGACGGCTGGGTAATGCCGAAAGGCGCGAACGTTCCCCTTGCACAGGAATTCATCAATTTCCTTTCGCAGCCTGAAAACGCAAAAGCGAACATGGATTATATCGGCTACACCAGCGCTATCGGCGGCGAAGAGATGTTTGAAAACTGCGTAGAGAACTATGGAACCTACATCATGGTCGAATGCGAAGCTCCGAAAGAAGGCGAAGCTGAAAAAGCTGAAGAAAAACCTGCTGAAGGTGAAGAAAAAGCCGAAGCCGAAGAAGAGGAAGAAGAAGCAAAACCCTTCCTCGACAAAGAAAGCGGCAAATACTACTGTGACAAATATGTCGGAGAGCTCAGCGAAGAAGAACTCAACAAATTCAAAAACGCTGACGGCACCTACAACTTCCTCTACCCCGACTACGACAAGGACGACAACGTAACCGGAATGCACAAAGAAGAGAACATCACCCTTTACAAGAACGACCTCAACTACTTCTTTGCTAACAAAACGACGGCTGCAGCCGAAGAAAAGAAAGACTTCACCGTCATCACCGACGTTATCGGCAGACAGTGCTCGGCTCAATATCCGACCGAAGACATCGTTTCACGCTGCGCGATCATGAAATACTTCGACGACACCGAAATGCGCCGCCTCAACGACATGTGGGACGAAGTCAAAGTCTCTTCTTCTGGCATGTCTATGGTAATTCCCGTCATCATCGTAGTTCTCACCTGCCTTGTTTTCGCAATTGTCGCGATTATGAAGAGAAGATAAAACCTCACCCTAAATCACTCTCTGACCTCATCCCCATCCCTTCTCCAGTGTGGCGAAGGGAGAAATTTCAGGTGAGGGACTTCTTGTCAGAGAGCAGTCGGCTCGGCTGCAAAAACTTGCCTTTCATCCGCAATTTCCTAAATTTTTCCGTTTTCAGTTTTTCAGGAGGCTGATCATGGCGAAACTTTATTTCAGGTACGGAGCAATGGGAGCAAGTAAAACTTCAAACGCCCTCATGGTCGAATACAACTATTTCGAGCGCGGACAGAACGCGGTCATTTTCAAACCTTCAATCGACACGCGGGACGGCATCGACATCGTCAAAAGCAGAATCGGACTTGTAAAAAAAGCCCGCATTTTCTGCCCTAATGACAATGCTTTTGAAATCTTAAGCAAAATGAATGCAGTAAAAAAAATCGACTGTGTCCTGATCGACGAAGCTCAGTTCCTCACTCCAGCTCAGGTTATGCAGCTCTGCCGCGTCGTTGACGAACTCAATATTCCTGTCATCGCATACGGTCTCCGCGCCGATTTCGCCGGAAACCTTTTCCCAGGAAGCGAACGCCTTCTCGCCATGGCCGACACAATCGAAGAAATCAAAACCGTATGCTGGTGCTCGAAAAAAGCCATCATGAATGCCAGGGTCGTTGACGGCAAAGTCGTAAAGGAAGGCGAACAAGTCATGCTCGGCGGCAATGAAAGTTATGTCGCCCTTTGCAGGAAACACTGGGCTGAAGGCAATCTGGGCAAAAAACCGGTTGAAAATATTTGAATTTCAGTCCTTTTTGATTCTGATATTCCAGAAAAGATAAGCTAAATTCGAGAGAACTTTCGGAACTCTTTTTATAAGGTTTATTGAAGGAGCACGTTTTTCATCGAGGGAAACGGGAACTTCGGCAATCTTTATTCCGGCACGCTCGGCCCTGATGACGAATTCACTCGCAAAAATGTCCTTGCCGACAAGGCATTTGTCCATTACCGGCATCAGAGGCTCTTTGACAAAAGCCTTCACGCCGTGGGTGTCAGTTCCTTTGAGTCCGAGAAGAATCTTAAGCATCATGTTGAGGATGAAAGTTGCGAATCTGCGTCCGAACGGTCTCTGGTCGTTGGCACCTTTCGCCCTTTTCGAGCCGACGACCATCTCTGCTCCGCCCTCTTTGAAAATTTTGAGTGCGTCTCTGTAAAACTCGGGAAGACACAAATCTATTTCGTCGCAGACAACTATCTCGCCTTTCGCGCGGCGGATCCCGGCTTGAAGCGCAAGCCCGTAATCAGGTTCAGGGTGATGGAAAATAGTTACAAAAGAATCGTGTTTCGAGAGTTCCTCGCCTTTCGCCAAAGTGTTGTCTTTACTTCCGTTTTCAGCCAGAATCAGCTCAAAATCAAAGTCGTCGGCAAACTCAGAAAGAGTTTTCTTCAAATTTCCGACAGCCGACTCCAGAATTTGCTCCTCGTTGTAAACAGGAATTACGATCGAAACCAGTTTTTTTGACATTTTTCAACCTCCTGAAAAACATACTGCGGAAATATATTTTACATCGCAAAAGAGTCAAATTTTACCGGCTGATTCCGCAATAGGAAATTTTGCGATGTACCTTAAATTTATACAAATATTCTCAGACAATCATTTTTAAAAATTCAAAAAATCAGCCTTTATCCCTTTTCCATCTAAGCTATCCGGTATTTGGCAAAATTTAAGAAAAATCACTATAGTAAATTTTTGTTTACTTTTTATATTTTTTATAGTAATTAGGCTTCCGCATAATTTATCGTTCTTTTCAAACAGAATTTTCGGCTATCTTAATATTTAACGAGTTTTAGTTTTATTAACCAAGGAGGAAACAATGAAAGAAAGCATTAAAAACAAAATCATCGAAAAGGCTAGAGACCTTCTTTTCAGGTCATCTGAAGAAGACATCACGATGAATCTCATTGCTAAAGAACTCGGTATCACGGCTCCGACACTTTACCATTATTTCAAAGGCAAAGACGAGCTTATCGCAGCTGCTCAGGCTCTGGTAACTACCGAAGTAAACGCTATTATCTCCCTTAAATTCCCCCCGTCAATTCCGGCTGAGATGAAAATTTTGACAACGACCGGCCAGATTGCGGAATATTTCATGAAGACAGATGTTCCTCCTTTCTATCTTATCGAAGATCCGAAGGACAGACCTGTTCTTCTTAAAGAGTTCAGAGAGAAATTTGCTGTAATGTTCGATGCTTATGTAAAAAGCAGAAAAGGCTTCAAACTTACTTCACAGCATGCAATGTACCGTTATCTCGCACTCATGGCAGCTGACATTCTCAACTGCAAGAACACCGGTTCGAAACTTCCCGACGATTTTGCTGAAATTATTTTCGGATTGGTTTTCAATAACTAACTATCTGAGACCGCCGATTATCTTCCAAGTCCCGTCATCACTTTTTTTCAGTGAAACGACTTCTTTCTGATTCTCAAGTTTTTCCGATATTCCGCCCTCTTTTGTTTTGAAAGCGAGGTCGAAATACTGGATGACCTCGGCGTTTTTTTCGTCAGTTGAGACCGAAATCAGCCGCCTGCCTTTAAGACCGTAGTTTATTTCGGAAAAGACTTCGGAATTTTCCTTAAAATCTGACAAAAGTTCGTTTCTTGAAGAAAAATCATTGTGGATCACGCTCTCAAAAAGCTGAAAATCATTGTTTGAAAGAGCAGTTTTTCTCGTATCGAGAGGATAAAAAATATCGTGGACAAGCTGTGGAGCGATTTTTCTTCCGCTTTCTTTCATTTCCTCTATGCTGTCGATTTTCCAGCCTATTTTTTCTTTTACAAGATTTACATTTTCAACTCTGCCGAAAAGTATCGTGGCCGCCGGATCTTCCGGAACCTTGAATGTGAGATCAAAATCAACAATAGCCATGACTCTTTTTGTCAAAGGATTATAGGATGCTAAATTTATTGAATTTATTGAATATTCATACTCGGTGAAATAGAAATTCCTGTATTTAAGCTGATCAAGATATTCTTTCCTGTTCGGAAAATCATCGGTAAGAAGCACAGCAAGTTTGTTTATCTGTCCGTTGTTCGAAAGTTCCTCTCTTATTTCAAGGATTTTAAGAACATCTTTTTTTTCGTTTTCCGGCAGCGAACATCCTGAAAAAAGAAACGACGAAGTCAACACAACAAAAAACAAAGCGTTGATTTTATTTGCTATTTTCATCAGAAACCTCTTTGCTTTCCGATTCATCCACAGGTTCTTCCTTCTCCTCTTTATTTTCTATTTTGAAGTATTCCTCCTTTGATTTAGGCGGACATTTTTTATTGAGTTCCTCAAGCCTTTTCAGATTTTTTTCAGTCGTGACTTTGAAATTGTTTTCGATGTGCTGCAAACGAAGGAAAACTCCGGCGCATTTTTTCTTTTTCGCATAAAATTCGGCGACTCTCAGATCTTTTTCAATGAGGATCAATTCAGCTTCCTCAAGTTTTTTCTCCCCTTCATTGCGGTTTTTATCTTCCGGATACTTTTCGAGATATTCCCTGTAAATCACAACAGCTGTTTCAACTACCGAAATATCTCGTTCCGCAGGATTCGGCAGAACAAAAAAGTCCGACGGTTTCTGCGCAAGATAGCTGTGAGCCTTGTAAAGAAGCGCCTCCGGAGCCGATTCGTGGTTCGGGTGACGTTTCAGAAAAGTGTCAAAAACTGTTATCGCCGACATCAACAGCGAACTTGCCCGGCAGATCATGGATTCTGTCAGGGGGGAAAAGGAGGACTAACAATGAAGATGCTGATAATATTA
>CACZFE010000087.1 GCA_902780365.1 uncultured Spirochaetales bacterium | reverse complement strand
GATCGAGGGCAAGCTCAACGACATGGAAGGCGTGGTCGAGTCCGTCGTGGTGGAACGCGAGGGCAAACTCATCGCCCTCAACATCGTTTCGCTTTCCGCATTTGTCGAAGTCACGAAACTCGTTTCCGAAGATTCGCTCGAAAAAGCAGTTCTTCAGGCAGCACCGAAAGGAACCGAAGATTTCAACATGGAAGCTGTCAAAATCGGAAGAGAACTGGCAAAGACTCTGAAATAAGAATCTGAAAATTTATTTGTGAAATCAAATATTTATCCGTAGAGACGCCATAATATGACGTCTCTACAAACTTGTCTTATCTTATTTTTCTGTTATAGTTTGCAGGTTTTTTGAATAATTGTTTGAGGTGACACATTATGAAATTAGTCAGAAATTCTTTTTTGTTCGCAATTTGTGCGTTTATGTTTTTTTCGTGTGCGACTGCTTCTGTAAAAGATGAAAAAGCAGCAGGGCAGGGAAGTGATGACGGTTCGATGACTTCTGAGGAACTCAGCTACATCAACGACACCGAAAGAAGGCATCTTCTCCAGAATGATGTCGAAAAGGACAACGAGATCCTGCGAAAGGTTTCGATTCCTGCAAAACTCGGAGCAGAAGGTTACGATGTTCTTGAAAATTATATGAAAGAAGCTATCGGAACCGGAGTAGGGATCGCGGCTCCGCAAGTCGGAATAAACAGACGTCTCATCATGGTCCAGAGATTCGACAAAGAAGGAAAACCTTTTGAATTTTATTACAACATTGTGATTAAAGAAAAAAGAGGTGAAAAGGTTGTCGGATGGGAAGGCTGCCTCTCGATTCCGGCAGGTTACGGACAGGTCGAAAGGTGGCAAGATATCGATGTTGAATACGATGTCATGAACGGCGACAAATTAGAGCGCAAAGTTGAACACATCCAAGGCTTTACGGCTGTTATTTTTCAACACGAAACGGATCATTTAAACGGTGTTTTGTTTATCGATATAAAAACTGATGATCCTCTGATGACGGCCGAAGAATACCGCGAAATGCGTATGAAGGAAAAAGCTGAAAAAGAAGCCCAGGAAAAGAAAGACGAATAATTTGCGGTTTTAAAAGTTCTATGAATCTGCTTTTACTCAATCGAAGTGATCTGATTGCCGAAAATAAAGCCGAGATTTTCGGCGAAAAAGTCAGGCACCTTAACGAAATTCTGAAGCTGAATCCCGGAAATGAAGTGAGAGTCGGAATTTTGAACGGTAAAAAAGGAAAAGCTGTGATTGAAAAAATTGAAACAGAAAGAGTAGTTCTTTCTTTTGAGCTCAATGAAGATCCGCTTCCCAAAATCCCGCTTTTCGTCATCGTTGCGCTTGCCCGGCCGAAGGTTCTTTCACGTCTCATTTCAGACCTCGTTTCCTACGGAGTCGAAGGGATAGAAATTATTCAGACCTATTTTGGAGACAAAGGATATTGGGAAAACGAACTGTTTACAGAATCAGGACTTGCCGAAGCTGTCGGAAAAGGGCTTGAGCAGAGCATGGACACAATTCCGCCGAAAATAAGTCTGGTTAAACGCTTCGGCCCGTATTCAAACGATATTTTGCCAGAATATTCAGCAAAATCAAACTGTTACATCGCTTTGCCCGGAGATTTTCCTAAAATCGGCGAAATAGAGAAGGGTAAATCCAATATTATCGCGATCGGTCCCGAAAGAGGCTTCACCAAATACGAGGCAAACCAATTCATAAAAGCGGGTTTCCAGCCCGTTTCACTCGGAAACAGGATCATAAGAACCGAAGCCGCGGCTCACGCCTGCGCCGCACATTTTATTTAAAGGTAGATTATTTCTTATTCACCGGACATACTCTGACGCAGTCGCCGCATTTGATGCATTCGATAGAATTGACTTCTTTTACGGGGTCGATCCCCATCGGGCAGTGTTTTTTGCATGCGGAACATGAGATGCATTTGTTTTGATTCAATTTGATTTGTAAAAGTGAAATGCGGTTGAAAAATCCCAAAATGAGTCCGAGAGGGCAGATGTAGCGGCAGAAGGCTCTTTTTTCTCTCATAAAATAAAGGATGAAGAAAATCGTGAGAGCGGTTTTCCACCAGAAAGTTAGTCCGATCGAAGCCCGCAAACCGGAATTTGCAGCGATTATCGGGATGCCTGCGACGATAAGTCCGGATGGGCAGACGTATGCGCAGAAGCCCTGAGCAAGTCCGAAAGCGGGAATCAGCAGAACGAAGAAGAAAAGGTTAAACCATTTTATATGACGGAATTTCCGCGGTAATTTTGCTTCTATATTTTTCCAAGGAGAAATCGAATAAAGAATCTCCTGAAAAAATCCGAACGGACAGACGTATGCACAGGTCGCTCTTCCGAGTATAGCGCCTGCTGCGGAGAGTGTTCCGAGTGCGAAAAACGGAATCATGGAGGCATATTTTATGACATACTGCAAAGTTCCGAGCGGGCACCCGAAAGCCATCGACGGACAGCTGTAACAGTGGAGTCCCGGAGCGCAGAAAGTCTTTGTCGGGCCGTTGTATGGTTTCCCTGAAAGGAAGTTGGAGATAAACGGGTTCTGTATTATAAGAAAGAATATTTGTATCAAATTGCGTTTTAAACCTTTGTTTTTTAATTTGTTTAAAAAAGAAGACGTGTTTTTTGTCATTCTGCCTCCTTTTTTTCTTCACTGCTGAATTTTTCGAGAATCTTTTCAAAGATGTTTTCATCGTATAAACCGATACAGCTCATACAGATATTTTTGCCTGCAGCTTTGACTAAATCGGTCTCTTTTGTGCCGTATTCATCGATTTCGGCGGTGAAAGTGCGGGCGATGAAAAATGCCGAAACAATGAGAATCGTAATGATTGCAATGATTCTTTTTTTCATTTTTTCTCCGTTTCCTTCATTGCAAAGAGCGCTGCACCGAGAGCGCCCATAAGTTGTGAAAATTTATCGGTTTTTATTTCAGAACCGAAAAGTTTTTCAAGGTGGAATCTTACCGGTTTCAGCCTTGAGACACCGCCTGACATGAAAAGAGGCGCTTCGGGGCGTGTTTTGCGTGCCATGAAAAATGTGTTTGCCGCGACCATTCTTGCAAGAGAAGAAGCTATGACTTCCTGGGGAACATCACGTGAAACCATTGAAATTACTTCACTTTCTGCAAAAACCGTGCAGGTTGAGTTGATTTTTACAGGTTCGACTTCCGAAATGTCGAGATTTGCGAATTCTTCAATCGAAAAACCGATCCGCTCCATCATGACTTCCAGGAATCTTCCGGTTCCCGCGGCGCAGCGGTCATTCATTGCGAAATCTTTGATTCTTTCGTGATTATCGATAGTTATAACTTTGCTGTCCTGTCCTCCGATATCGATTATGGTTTTGATTTCGGGATGTGAGTGAAGAACTCCGAGATAGTGGCATGTGATTTCGGTAGCTGAAAAATTTGTCAAGGTTTTCGTGCTTTCCCTGCCGTAGCCTGTGACTGCCGAAGCTGTGATTTTAAGATTTTCGGGTATCAGTTCAATCAGCCTGGCGTAAGTTTTGACCGCGGAGGCGACAGTTTTTATGATTTCCGAAAAAATCATCTCTTTTTTGTTGTTGATAAGAACGATTTTGCCTGTTCTCGATCCGATATCGATTCCGCAGAAAATTTTGTCTGAACTTTCCATTTTCCCTCCAAAAACAGGAAAATATACACAAAAAAATTAAAATAACAATTGCAGAAAAGGCGTTCTTCTGATAAATTCAGCCGTTTTTTGTGCGGGGATAAATGATTTACTACCTTTCGAAAAGTTCAATCGGTTTTCCTCCTGTCGAAAATGCCGAGCCTGACGGTTTCCTGGCAATAGGCGGCGATCTCAGACCTGAAAGGCTTGTTCTTGCCTACAAGTCGGGGATTTTTCCGTGGTATTCGGATGAAAGCAGGATCTCATATCAGGGGAGCAAGATCCTCTGGTGGTCGCCAGATCCGCGCTTTGTCCTTTTTCCTGAAAAACTCCACATTTCGAAAAGCATGAAAAAAGTTCTTAAATCGGGCGAATTCACGGTGACTGTTAACACCGCCTTTCCGCAGGTCATAAGCCGCTGCCGCCACGAGGTCAGAGTTCATCAGGAAGGGACTTGGATAACCGACGACATGGAAAAGGCCTACAACCGCCTTCATGTTCTGGGCTATGCAGTTAGCGTTGAAAGCTGGCTTACCGGAACCGACATCCTTGCAGGCGGGCTTTACGGCGTGATGATAGGGAAGGCGTTTTTCGGCGAAAGCATGTTTTCGACTTATCCGAACGCATCGAAAGCCGCTTTCATCACATTTGTGAGCAAACTTCGCGAGATCGGCTGCCCCGTAATCGACTGCCAGGTGGAGACAGAGCATCTGAAATCGCTCGGAGCCGAATTTATCCCGAGAAAAGAGTTCCTCGAAATCGTCGGCAGAGCAGCAGAGGCGGGGAGAGTCGATTTTTAGCCACTAAATTTGATTTTTGTGAAATAAAATCGTCTTATTCAATGTTGTTTACGCGGTTTTTTTGGTCTGTTTCGCGTGAGGATGCTGTGAAAAAGCTGATTTTTGTTATAGTTTTTCTGAGTTTTTCAGTTTTTGCCGAAAGTTTTTCACCTGAAATTCAAGGCGGCGAAGTTTTTTTAGGCGACGAAATTGCTGTAAAGGTCAAAATCCAGCCGTCTGAAAACATTTCTGCGGTTTTTAATGAAAAATTTGCCGATGCAAAAATAAGAAAGATCGAATCTACTCCTGAAAAAGACGCTGTTCTGCTGAAGATCGTCGTCTTCAAAAGCGGTGAAATCGAAATCCCCGAAATAAATATCGTTTCAGGCGGCATTTCGGGAACGGTCGAGCCTTTCAAAATCACTGTTCAGACAAGAACTGAAGAGAGCGACACGGAACTACGCGGGCTCAGGGAAAATGCCGAGATCCGTGAAAAAGACTACACTCTGCTTTATGTCGCAGCCGCTTTGCTGCTTGCCGCCGCGCTTGTTTTCGCGTTTATAAAACTAAAAAAGAAATTTGCTAAAAAAACGGTCGAAAAAGTGCCCGAAGTCGTTCCTGCCGAAGTTGCAAAAGAGTTCATAAAAAAGGCCGAAGCAAAGAGAAAAGAAGGCGATTTCGAAAGTTTTACAGACCTTGTAACGCTCGGGATGAAAACTTATATGTCACTGAGATCACACAAAAATTATGTGGAAATGACAACTTTTGAAGTAAAGCGCGCTTTAAAACGCGACCATGTTTTTTCGGAAAATACCGATGAAATTTTGTCTATTCTCAACCTTGCCGACAGATACAAATTTGCCGACGAACCGCTCAAACCTGAAGATTTCGATTCTCTGATTGATGGTTTCCGCGCTTTCTTGAAGAAAAAGGAGGCTAATCATGTTTCCGCTTGAGCCTCTTTTTCTACTTTTGTGGATCCCGCTCGTTCTTCTTGCGGTTTTGCTGATTAAATCAAAAACCAGAAGAAATTCAGTGGCGTTCACTAATTTTCATTTTCTGCGCAGCAAAGCAAACGCAAAATATTTTCTTCCGCAGTTTTTCGATTTTTTGGCACTTTTCATCCTTGTTTTCGCCCTGGCGAGACCTGTAACGCTTGAAAAGACAGTGACTCCGCCGGTTGAAGGCAAGGACATAATGATTGCGCTCGATGTTTCGGGTTCGATGGAAGCTCTTGATTTCCAGCCGAAGAACAGGATCACGGCGGCAAAAAATATAATCGAAGAATTCGTCAAAGGGAGAAAAAGCGATAGATTGGGTCTTGTTTTCTTTGCGAAAGAGAGCTTCCTGCAGGTTCCCCTTACGACTGATTATGATATTTTCAACGAACTTCTTGCAAGAGTTACAACAGGCGTGATCGAAGACGGAACGGCTATCGGAAACGGTCTCGGACTCGCTCTTTCGCGTCTTGAAAGCAGCAAGGCGAAAAGCAAAGTGATAATTCTTCTTACCGACGGCGACAACAATTCGGGCAACATCAGCCCTGAAACTGCGGCAAATCTCGCTGCCGAACAAGGGGTAAAAGTTTATTCGATCCTCATCGGAACAAGCGGTTTGGTTCCTTTTCCGGCAGGGAAGGACTTTTTCGGGCGGGACACTTTCCAGAAAGTGCAGATGAAGGTAAATCCTGAACTTTTAAGAAATATTTCGGATAAATCGGGCGGAAAGTTCTATCAGTCTATTTCAACTGAAGAGCTTCAAAAAGCGTTCAAAGACATTGACGAGCTTGAAAAAAGCCCGATCCCGGCAAGAAAACTCAAAATTTACAACGAATATGCCCCCGATTTCATAATCCTTGCAATGATTTTTATTCTTCTTGCCAGAATTTTCTCAATGATATTCAAAATTTATCCGGAGGTGGAAAGATGATGTTCTATAACTGGAAGATCCTGCTTTCCGCTGTCGTATGGATTCCGATTATTGTTTTCTGGATCGTCTATTGCACAAAAAAACGCAATAATTTCAAGAAGTTTTTCGCAAAATCCCAGTTAAAGAAAGCTGTGATCACAGGAAGTAAGAACCTTGTTTTGAAACGGATCCTTATCTTTACAGCTCTTTCGCTTTTCACCGTCGCAGCGGCGCGGCCGATGACGGGAGGCGAGGAAATAAACACAAATTCAACAGGCATCGATATCGCCGTTGTCTTTGACGTGAGCCTCAGTATGTTCGCAGAGGACGAGAACGGACCTCGTTTCGAGAAAGGAAAGATGATGCTGATCGATGTTCTCAATTCGCTCGGTGGTGACAGAGTCGCGATAATTCCTTTTGCCGGAGCCGCTTTCCTTCAGCTGCCGCTGACCGACGACTATGAAACTTTGCAGACGGTCGTTTCGGTGCTTGAACCGGGGATGATTCAGCGTCAGGGAACCGCACTCGGAACGGCTATGGAACTTGCCGCCGACACTTTGAAATCATCGCCCGAAACTTCCGACAAAATGATAATAATAATTTCTGACGGTGAGGATCC
>CACZFE010000086.1 GCA_902780365.1 uncultured Spirochaetales bacterium | reverse complement strand
GCGAACATCAAGTACGTGTTTGAGTGCAAGGATTACATCCGCTTCCGCCTGACCGGGGAAGCCAGGGCGGAGGTCACGGACTACTCCGGCTCCGGCCTGATGAATCTCTGGACCGTGAATTTTGACCAGGAGCTTCTGGGAATTTAGCGTATCCCACCCCTTCCTGAGGAGATTGGCGGGCTCTGTCACATCGACGCGGATATGACCGCTCAGCGCACGCGCAAATTCCACCGAATCAAATCCGGCTCTGCGCGCCTGCTTATTGTCAAATGTGAAAAGCGCCTTGTCCCCCAGATACTCGATCAGTCTGCGGCAGAATTCGGGAGTCTGTGCGCTGTGCGTGTAAACATTCTCGTGAAGTAAACTGACTCCGAATTTTCTTCCGCATTCACATAACAGGTTGTAACGCTCTATATATTCATCCTGCGATACCATCACGCGGTTTTTTCCCATTGTGGTGCCGCCATGAAAAACAAGATACTCCGTGCCGATATATGCCGCCGCGTAAAAGAGCTGCTTGTATATCTCCACACCGTCGGCAAAACGGCGTTCACTGTAATCCGAAAAAAACATCGCCGATATCGCCGTTGATACATAGTGATCTGTTTGAAATTTCCGGCGGAACGACCGCTTCCCCGAAGTTTACGCAGACATAGAAAGCGTTTTTGTTGAGCGTGGTCATGCGCCAGAACGGATATTTGATGATCATAGGAGTGTTTCCGCCGACTCCGAGTTCGAGGAAGAGGACTTTCCCGTCTTTCGTGGCATTTCTTGAAACAAGAAAATTTTTGTATCTTTCTGACGCCGCGTACCAGCCTTCATCCTGCACGAAAGTGTTGTCGGAACGAAGATTCATGCTCATCGGCTTTCCGCATTTAGGGCAGTGAGGAACAAGTTTGGACGGGATTTTCATATCGCGCTGCTCTTCAAACATAAGCCTGATTTCCGCTTCGTTGTCGTAAGTCTCCTGATGACACGGCTCGCTGCACTGGAACAAACCATAATCTCCCTGCATGTAATAAAGGCGCGATTTGTCGAATCCAGCTTTCTGAAAACAATGGTCGACATTCGTAGTTATGACAAAATAATCCTTATCTTTCACAAGAGAAAGCAGATTTTCGTACACAGGTTTCGGGGTATCCATGTAGCGGTTTATCATAATGTAGCGGCTCCAGTATGCCCAGAACTCCTCATAACTCGGAAACGGGTAAAAACCGCCTGAATACATATCGGTAAAGCCGTATTTCTTAACAAAATCGGGGAAGTATTTTTCAAGCCTTTCCCCTGAATAGGTCAATCCTGCCGAAGTCGAAAGTCCGGCACCTGCTCCGATGATGATAGTGTCGTTTTCTGCAAGTACCGATTTCAGTTTTTCAATCTCTTCCATAGAGAATTCTCCTGTAAATTACCTCATCTTTTTCAGAAAAGACGTTGAATACGATTTTCATTCCGTCTCCGCTCTGTTCTTTCCATTTGCGCACGGTGTCAACGGCAATTTCCGCCGCTCTATCGGCAGGAAAGCGAAATACGCCGGTTGAGATACAGCAGAATGCGATAGAAACACAGCCGTTTGCTTTCGCAATATCAAGGCAGCTTTTGTAGCAAGAAGCGAGCAGATCGCGGTCAGTTGCGGTAAGTTCTCCTCTGACGATAGGGCCCACGGTATGGATCACGTATTTGCTCGGGAGATTGAATGCAGGCGTGATTTTTGCCTGACCTGCAGGCTCTTCGTGTCCCTGTTTTTGCATGATATCCGCACACACAGCACGAAGCTGGATCCCTGCAAATGTATGTATGCAGTTATCGATGCACAAATGGCACGGCTGCCAGCAACCGGTCATTCCGCTGTTAGCCGCATTCACGATGGCGTCCACTTTGAGAGTCGTTATATCGCCGCGCCACAAATAAAGTTCGTTGTCGGCAGAGTGCAGATCCGCAATATCCGTGATTACGTGCGAGCGGTTTTCTTCCTGAAGATATTCATCTTGTATTTTCAAAAATTCATCGCTTGCGGGAAGCGGCGGCCTGACATTCACTAAAGAGCGTAAAAGATCTTTCTGCTCATCATCAGTCTGCGGAATTTCAATCTCTTCATACTGCGGATTTTCTTTAAGAAGATATTTTATCAGAAATTCTCTTCGTTCTCTTTGTGTCATGCCGCCCTCCAAAAATAAAAAAACTTTGGCGATTTAGACATTTTTAGACGAAAAAACAAGAAATTCGTGGTCACAGACGGCTATCTTCTCTGTTATTTCTATATTGACCAGGTAAAAAATATTTTATTGACATATGTCAAAAATCAACTACCTTTTCGCGGGAGGTTCACGATGTCAAGACCCGCAAGATGCCGCAGAATTGAGAAATCACCGCTTTTCAGGAGTTTTTCTCCGGATGATGTCGAGACAGCGGAAAGTGTTTTCATGACTGTGGATGAATTCGAGGCGATGCGTCTTCTGGATGATGAAGGGCTTACGCAGGAAGCGTGCGCTTTAAAGATGAATGTCGCCAGGACTACGGTCACTGCGATCTATGAAAGTGCGCGCCGCAAAGTTGCCGATGCCCTTGTCCGCGGAAAACGCCTTCTGATCGTCGGCGGATGTTGTGAATTTGCTCCCGTGGAACTGCCTGACAACATTATGGAGAAGAAGATGGAACACAGAAGAATTGCGGTAACTTATGAAAACGGCGAGGTTTTTCAGCATTTCGGACACACTGAAAACTTCAAATTCTACGATGTCGAAAACGGTGCGGTCGTCAGGGAACAGATCGTTCCTACGAACGGAAGCGGCCACGGCGCACTTGCCGGTTTTTTGAAAGCGGCTCAGGTCGATGCTCTGATCTGCGGAGGAATAGGCGGCGGCGCGAGAATGGCTTTGGACGAAGCAGGGATCGCTCTCTATCCCGGTGTAAAAGGATCTGCTGACGAGGCTGCTAAAGCTCTTGCGGCCGGAAAACTTGAATACGATCCCAATTCTCACTGCACTCACCACGAGCACCACGATCATCACGAAGGCGGCTGCGGAGAACACGGTTGCGGAAGTCACCACTGCTGATCAGTATTGGATGCAGTCATGGCGGATCTTCTACGATTTTGCGAGAGGAAGTCGACGTGCGGCATCCGGTAAGGCTTTTGGGGCTTTCTGTCGCAAATCCTCTTCAAACTGAAGATCCAGGTTTTCCGCAGCAGATGACTTTCGACTGGTAGACAAATATGGAAGAAAATGTTTTCAAGCGCATCTACCGCACTCCGGAGGGTTTCGACGATCTTCTCATGGTTTCAGAGGACGGGATCCTCACCGGATTGAGTTTTTTTGACAGCACTGATAATAAAATTGAGTGCGGGGAGAAGGAACTTCCGGTATTCCGTGATACAAAAAAGTGGCTCGATATCTATTTTTCCGGCAACTGTCCTGATTTTGTGCCGGAATTCAAAATAAAGGACTTAACGCCTTTCAGGAAGGAAGTTTCCGATATCATGCTCTCTATTCCCTTTGGAAAGACGATGACTTACGGCGAAATCGCGGCACTTGTCGCACAGAAGCACGGCAACAAAAAAATGTCGGCTCAGGCCGTGGGCGGAGCTGTAGGCTGGAATCCTCTCTGCATAATAGTGCCGTGCCACCGCGTCCTTGGCGCAGACAAAAGCCTTACAGGTTACGGCGGCGGCATCAAAAACAAGATCGCGCTTCTTGAACTCGAAGGGATCGAGTTCCGCAAACCGTAAAACTTGCACTGTCTCAATAAGCTCTTGCGATGTTCTGCTAAATAACTGACACGATGTCAAAATAAAAAATTGACACGGTGTCATTTTTGTTTATCCTGACACGGTGTCATGATAAGTTCATTTTAATGAGAAAAACAATAACCGTAAACAGGAGGAAAACATGAAAAAAGTATTGATCCTTTCAGGCAGTCCGCGCAAAGGCGGCAACTCTGATACTCTCTGCGACGAGTTCATGCGCGGGGCTAAGGATGCAGGTCACGAAGTTGAGAAAATCCGCGTCAGCGAGAAGAAAATCGGCTACTGCACAGGATGTTACTACTGTCAGAAATCTGGCGGTGTGTGTGCAATCAAGGATGATATGGCTGAAATCCTTCAGAAAATGATCGATGCTGATGTAATCGTGCTCGCAACTCCTGTATATTTCTATTCGATCGACGCACAGCTCAAAACCGTGATCGACAGAACGGTCGCACGCTGGCTTGAAGTCAAAAACAAAGAGTTTTACTACATCGCAACTTCCGCAGACGAAAAACGCGAATCGCAGGAACGCACGATCGAGTGTTTCCGCGGATACGCTGACTGTGTCGAAGGCGCGGTCGAAAAAGGTGTCATCTATGCGACAGGTGTCTACCAGATCGGTGAAATCAAAAACAGCCCTGCACTGAAAGAAGCCTACGAAACAGGGCTTAAGGTATAAAAATGAGAAAAATAATAATTTTTGCTTCGGTGTTTTTTATGTTTTTTGCAACGGCATGTGGAGCGGAAAGCGGAAATCAACCGGATCCGGCCGATGGCAATGCAGTTCCTGAAGCCGATTCCGGCAATGCAAAGGAGCAGCCGATGAAAATTTCAATCACGATAAACGGAAAGGATAAACTCTCCGCGACCCTTTCTGACAATTCCTCTGCCGCAGCGTTCTATGAACTGCTATCAAAAGGTGATGTTACAGTGAATATGCATGATTACGGGAATTTCGAGAAGGTCGGCAACTTGCCGCACTCCCTTCCGCGGAACGATACGCAGATCACGACGAGACCCGGTGACATTATCCTTTATCAAGGGGATCAAATCACGATCTACTATGATGTGAACAGCTGGAATTTTACTCTTCTCGGCAGAATCGAAGGCAAAACACAGAGTGAACTCAAAGCGATTCTTGGTGAAGGCGATGTGACAGCAGTCTTCGCTGTGTCAAAATAATGTTCGTTTTTAATTGGAGGTTTTTATGAAATTCAGATCTTTTGTTGCTATTGTTTCAACATTGTTCGCGGCAAACGGAATGCTCGGTGCGGCTGAGGCGGCTCCGGCAAAAACTCCGGCGAAACCGAAAGTTCTCGTTGCATATTTTTCAAGAACGGGCGAGCAGTATTCGGTAGGCAATATTACCGAGGGAAATACGGCAATTATTGCAAAAATGATAGCGGCGAAAACAGGCGGAGACCTTTTTGAAATCAAAGTCGCGAAAGACAATTATCCGAAAGGCTATACCGCGCTGACGGAGTATGCGAAAGATGAAAAACAGAAGAAGGCGAGACCTGAAATCGTCGGAAAAGTTGCGAAATTTGCGCAGTACGACACGGTCTTCATCGGCTATCCTAACTGGTGGGGCGATATGCCGATGCCTGTTTACACATTTCTGGAAAGCTACGAATTTGCAGACAAAAATGTTGTTCCGTTCTGCACCCACGAAGGAAGCGGAATGGGCGGAACCGAAAACAACGTCAAAAATGCAGCTAAAGGCGGAAAGGCTCTGAAAGGTATCGCGATATACGGTCATACTGCACAGAAAGAACGCGCCGAAGCGGAGAAAACCGTCACCGAATGGCTGAAAAAGCTGGGATTCTGACGCATTGACCGGAGGATTTATGAGAAAATTTTTAGGAGTGATATTTATGAGTGCGATTTTGACAACAACTGTTTCCGCAGGGTATTATCTGGATGAGTTGAAGAAAACAGATCCTGAGTTCGCTCAGTTTTTCGCCGCTTTTTCGCAGAATGAAGTCGTAAATGAAAATGGTGTCAGACTTGACGAAAAAACGAGACATATCGCAATCTTAGCCGCTATGCTCGGACGCGGAGCAGTCGATTTTTATCCGGAAATGCTTGCTGAATCGCTTGACAGCGGTGTAACTCCGGTCGAGGCGAAGGAAATTCTCTATCAGGCTGTTGCTTACTGCGGAATCGGCAGGATCTATCCTTTCTTCAAGGCGACAAACTATGTCTTCAAAAAGAAAAAAATCAGAATTCCTCTTGCCGGTCAGTCAACTACAACACCTGAAACACGTCTTCAGAAAGGAGCGGAGAAGCAGATCGAGATTTTTGGAGAGGGAATGCGCGATTTCTATAAAAAAGGCTATATGAACCGCTGGCTTGCAGACAACTGTTTCGGTGATTACTACACGAGGACAGGGCTTACGGTGCAGCAGCGAGAACTGGTGACATTCTGCTACATAGCGGCTGACGGAACGAATGAAGCGCAGCTCAGGGCACACATAAACGGCAATAACCTTGTCGGTAACAACAAAGAGTTCCTTATTTCGGTCGCGTCTCAGATCATGCCGTATATCGGCTATCCGAGGACGCTTAATATCATTGCGGCTGTAAACGAAACTTTAGGAGATAAAAAATGAGAAATTTTTCAGAAAAAACAATTGCATTCCTTCTTGCCGCAGCATTTATCTGCATGACGGCGTGCGCATCAACCCAAAAAACAGGAGAAAACACGATGAAAGAGAAAACGAACACAAAAGTTCAGGCTGAAAACATCAGCGATTATGCTGAAAAATCGATGTTTGCAGTCGGCGAACCGAACACTGCTTACGCAAAATATTTTATCGGAAACAGCTGGCTCGCGCCTCTCAACAGCGAAGATGCTTCGATAGCAAATGTCACTTTCGAACCAGGCTGCCGCAACAACTGGCACATTCATCACTGCTCGTCGCAGATACTTGTCGGAGTCGGCGGAAAAGGGTGGATCCAGTTCGAAGGCAAAGAGCCGCAAGCAATCAACGAAGGTGACGTCGTCCGTATTCCGCCTGAGGTCAAGCACTGGCACGGTGCGGCGGCAGACAGCTGGTTTTCGCACCTTTCGATAACGGTAAACACCTGCGAAGGAGCCGGTTCGGAGTGGCTTGAGCCGGTAAGTGACGAAGAATACAGCAAAATCAAATAAGAAAATCGGAACAAAGGAGAAACTTATTGGTCTGCACTCTTCAAAATAAAAATTGATACGGTGTCATTTTTATTTATTCTGACACGGTGTCAGGATAAGTTCGTTTTTAATTGGAGGTTTTTATGAAATTCAGAATTTTGGCTGTCGTTTGCGCTGCACTCATCGCTCTTGTATCCTGCGGCGAAAAAATGGAGACAAAGAA
>CACZFE010000085.1 GCA_902780365.1 uncultured Spirochaetales bacterium | reverse complement strand
CGACAAAATTGAAGTCGAAGTCGTAAAAGTTGCTGAATTCGGCGTTTTCGTAAAAGTTTTCGACACGATCGAAGGTCTTGTCCACAAAACTGAATTTGAAGACAACAAAGAATACCAGCCTGGCGACAAACTCGAAGTCATCATCAAGTCGATCTCCGACACCGACAGAAAGGTTTCCCTCAGCATCAAAGCTGTAAGCGACGAAGAAAACCAGAAGATCGTCGAAGAAGCTGAAGCTGTTACGGAAAAAGTTCCGGAGAAACTCGGCTCGATGGCAGACGCTTTCAAAAAAGCTGAGGAAAAAGCAGAGGAATAACGCTTTTCCGCATGATTTTACGGGGCACTTCGGTGCCCCATTTTTTTATCCGGAGTAAAAAATGGATTCTTTCCCGAAACCTTTAAAGATCGCTTTTTACACTTTCGGATGCAAGGTCAACCTTTTTGAGACCGACCAGTTGAGAAAATCGCTCTCAGGCATCGAAATAGTGAGCTGCGACGATGATGCCGACATCTTCGTGATAAACAGCTGCGCCGTAACCGCAACTGCCGAAAGCCAGGCAAGAAACATGGTGAGACGCCTTTCAAAACGCGGCAGAGTGATTCTTACAGGCTGCTATGCAAGAAAAATAAAAGGGGAAATCAGCTTTGAAAACACAGAGATCGTCCCTGACATTTCAGAAGTAGCCGAAATATTAGGTTCGCACCTGAAATACGACGCGTTTTTCACACGGAGCCGTCCTTTCATCAAGATCCAGAGCGGTTGTGACCAGTTCTGTGCATACTGCATAATCCCCTATCTCAGAGGTCCGCTGAAGAGCGTTCCCCTGCATGAGATCAGGGCTTTGCTGCAGAAAATCGCGGATGAAAACTTTAAGGAGGTCGTTCTCACAGGGATCCATATCGGAAAATACGGAAAAGATCTGAACGACGGTTCGACTCTGGCTGATGTCGTCAAAGCAGCTTACGAAACTGTAGGAAGGGTCCGCATGGGTTCGCTCGAATCACCCGAAATCGACGGAAGGCTTTTCGAATACGCAAAAGAAGGGATGATCCTTCCCCACTGGCATATTCCGCTCCAGAGCGGCTGCGATAAAACTCTCCGCGACATGAGGAGACCTTACAGAACAGATGCTTTCAGGCGTTCTGTCGAAAAAGTTATTGAATGTTACGACTCTCTTCCGGCCTTCGGAACTGATGTGATCACAGGTTTTCCCGGCGAAACAGACGAAGATTTCGCTGAAACGGCAAAGTTCATAGAGTCGCTTCCTTTCGCATACGGTCATGTCTTCCCCTTCTCCGCCCGTCCAGGCACTCCGGCAGAAAAAATGGAGAAGGAAAACCCTGTTCCCAAGCAGGTCAAAAAAGAGCGTGCAGCTATTCTCCGCGATATCTTTCAGGCAAAAAAAGAGAATTTCCAGAAGTCGCTCGACGGCACTGACGACGAAGTCATAATCGAAGAAAAAATCGATGACAACCTTTTCGCTGCGACATCATCCAAATATCAGACAGTCAATGTCAGAGGCAATTTTAGTCCGCGCGAATTCGTAAAAGCAAGGCTTTCTTTTGAAAAAGGAAGACTTTCCGGCACAAAAATAAGCTAAAAAATATCCTCGGCATCGCCTTGCGGCTGAGGCAGAAGCTTGGGCTGCTTCATTGTGAAAAGTTTGATTTTGGCAAGCGCACGCGACTCGATCTGGCGGACACGCTCCTTCGAAATGCCGTATTTCTCGCCTATTTCCTCCAAAGTCATCGTCTCATCGGCAAGATAACGGTTCCAGATCACGAATTTTTCTCTTTCATTCAGTGTACTTATCGCGTTCTGGAGCTTGACTTTCATATCCTCATCGTCGATTTCCTGGTCAAAATCGCTCTTATCCTTGAGTTCTATAAGTTTTTCGTCACTTCCTTCGATAGTCTGGTCAATCGAGACATCGTTGTAGGAAGAAACGACCTGAAGCGCGTCAATGACCTTATCAGGCGTGACGTTGAGCCTTTTCGCGACTTCCTGAATAAGTTCCTCTTTCGATATTTCACCGTCTTTGTCGTAACTCTGGATATCCTTGATCGTAGCCATCATATTGAAGAAAAGTTTACGCTCGTCCCTGCTTTTGCCGAAACGGACGATACTCATCTGGCTTATGATGAACTCCTGGATCTTTGCCTTGATCCACCATGTCGCATAGGTTGCGAAACGAACTCCCTTGTCGAGATCGAACTTCTGCAGAGCAGTGAGAAGTCCGAGACTACCCTCCTGTATCAAATCGGGAACATCGCGAAAATTTCTGAACTTGTAGGCAAGATTTACAACAAGTTTAAGGTTGCTGACAATCAGCTTTTCCGCCGCCTCCTTGTTCTGGTTCTCCTTGAACTCCCTGAAAAGATCAACCTCCTCCTCTCTCGAAAGATCGGGAACAGAAAGAACGCTTCTGATGTATGTCGAAAGAGTATTCTGCGAAAGAATCGGGATTTTATTTATGCTCTGTTTCTCACTCAAAATGACCTCACTTTTTCCTGATTTTGACTGCTTCATCACGTAGTTTCGGATCCGCACAGTTGCTGTTGAACCAGATGCCGAAAAGGGCACGCTTGAAATCATGTCCTTTGATTTCACCTAAAAGTTCTGACTCGAAGTAGATTTTTGTTACCTTATCCGGCAGATACAAAAATGTTATCTGTTTGTTTTTCTTAGGTTTTTTCCCAGATTTCTCAAGTATAGAGAGAAATTTGTCGATACGTGTCTGGATCGTTTTCAGAAACTCCTTATCATGGCTCATACCGTAGCTGAAACCTCGTCTGAGCTCCTTTATCAGAAAGCTCATCGGCAGGACGTTGGAAAGCGAAACAAGCCTTATCGCCATCGGTTGATCAGCATCCTTGATCTTCATATTATCGGTTTCGTTTCCGGCGACATAAAGTCCTATTGCGTAAATAGAAATCGAAGCCGGAGCGAAAACACCGTAGTTTCTGAGCGGGATCATCAGATTTTCATCCACTTTTATTTCAGGATCATACTTTACTTTGGTAGCAAAAAGGGAAAACGAAAGACAAAAAATCGAAATCAGAAGAAAGGCTTTTTTCATATCTGCTTCAATTCTTCCTTTTTGAAATTGACAATAAAATCAATTGCTTCTTCTATTTTGACTTCCTGTTTCGCGTTGGTTTTGCGGATTTTTATCTCCACTACGCCTTTTTCAAGCGATTTCGCACCGAAAATGACCTGCACAGGATATCCTACAAGGTCAGCGTCGTTGAATTTGAAACCGGCTCTTTCGTCACGGTCGTCGATAACAGTTTCGACTCCTGCCATATTGAGTTTTTCATAGAAATCGAACGCAGCGTTCTTGACTTCATCTTTGTTCATCTGGAGCGGAAGGACTATAGCCTCATAAGGAGCGATCGCCATAGGCCATATTATGCCGAATTCGTCATGGTTCTGCTCGATTGCAGCCTGAACAGTTCTGCCGACACCGATTCCGTAGCAGCCCATGACAGCAGGAACAGAGGCTCCGTTTTCATCTATGAATTCGCATTTCATCTTCGAACTGTATTTTGTTCCGAGATAGAAAACCTGCCCTACTTCGATTCCGCGGCACTCTTCAAGAACACCGTCGCAGTGCGGACATCTCTCGCCTGCAGTAGTAACAACGAAATCGGCAATCGCATCCGGAGTGAAATCGCGTTTGATTACGACATTCTCAGTGTGGAAACCGACTTTGTTGGCTCCGGCAGTAAGTGAAGGCATTGTCGTTACCGAGTAGTCGGCAAGGATCTTTATCTGCTTTTTAAGCCCTACCGGTCCGATAAATCCGTGCTCGGCACCCGAAATTTCCTCGATTACCGAATCGCTTGCAAGTTCAACCGCATTTCCTTTGCAGAAAGCCTGGACTTTCGCTTCGTTGATTTCCTTGTCACCTCTGACAAGAATGAGAACCGGCTCTTCATCAACCATATAAATCATTGATTTCATTATTTCTTTTGTGGATTTACCCAAAAATGCCGCAACTTCTTCCACCGATTTCTGATCAGGATTAGCGACATCTTTCATCGGCGGAACAGCCGAAAAATCAAACTCGTTTTCCTTGTAGACAGAGGTCGCCTTTTCAAGGTTCGCCGCGTAGTCGCATTTGCTGCATGAAAGGATCGTGTCTTCGCCTGCATCGGCAAGAACCTGGAACTCATGGCTCATGTCGCCGCCGATAGCGCCTGTCGCAGCGTCGACCGGTTTGAATTTGAGACCGCTTCTTCTGAAAATCGCGTTATAAGCCTCATACATTTTTTTGTAGGATTCCTTCGCCTTCTCCTCGCTGACATCGAACGAATAACCGTCTTTCATTATGAATTCGCGTCCTCTCATCAGGCCGAAACGCGGGCGGACTTCGTCACGGAACTTGCTTTGGAACTGGTAAAGATTGTAAGGCAGCTGCTTATAGCTTCTGAGGTTTCTGCGGACCATGTCGGTGATGACTTCCTCGTGTGTCGGGCCGAGACAGAAATCACCGCCTTTTCTGTCTTTAAGACGGAGAAGTTCAGGACCGTAATAGTTCCATCTGCCGCTTTCCTGCCAGAGCTCCGCAGGCTGGACTGACGGCATGAGAACTTCCTGACAGCCGCGTTTGTTGAGCTCTTCGCGGATGATGTCCTCAAGTTTTCTGATGCTTCTCAAAATGAGCGGAAGATAGTTGTAAACACCGCTCGCAAGTTTCTGTATCATTCCGGCACGGTAAAGCAGTCTATGGCTTTCGATCTGCGCCTCTTTCGGAACTTCCTTCAATGTTTGAAAAAAAAGCTGACTGACTCTCATTAAAATCTCCGTTTATAAAAATAACAAAATCTCATGAATATAATCATTTTTCAGGCGATTCATAGTATTATTCATTGTTTTTGCCAAAAAAATCTTCAATCTGACGCACAATTTGAGCAACAGGCAGAACATTAAATTTTACTCCGACAGGAGCAGCCTTGATAAAATCACGTCCGTAATTCATTGTCACGATACGCTTGTCAAGCACCGTCACTGTTCCGATATCGCTTGTTGTCCGTATCAGTCTGCCGAAACCCTGCTTGAATTTGAGGACCGCGTTGGGAAGCGTATAGACCTGAAAACTTGATTTTCCTGTTTCTTTTTCAAGTTTGGCAGCATAACGCTTGATGAAAGGATGACTCGGGAAACGGAACGGCAGTTTGACTATAACGAGATTACGCAGCGTCTCACCCTTCATGTCGATCCCTTCCCAGAAAGTCTCGTTGGCAAGCAGAGTAGCATTCACGTTCTCGCGGAATTTCTTCATGATCGCCTGAACAGGCAGTTTTCCCTGTGAAATAACTTCAAAATCAAGGTCCGAAAAAAATTTAAACGCCGCCTCGCGATGGTTTATCGAAGTGAAAAGGACAAGTGCCCCGCCGCCTGACGCCTTCACGATTTCATGCGCAGCTTCAATACTTTCGGAATCGAAAAGTTCCCTTGCTCTTCCTGGATCAGGCATATCTCCGCCGACAAAAGCCCTTACCTGAGAGGCATAGTCGAAACAGCTTTCCAGACTTACAGCTTTTTTCTCTCTTTCGCAAAGAGCAAGGCCGCTCTCGCGGTAGAAGAAGTCGAAACCATGCTCGTCACGCCCGGTGGTGAGCGTAGCCGAAGTGAAAATCACGCTTTTTGTATCTTTATAAAGATTTTCCGCCAGGATCCTCTGCACATCGAGCGGGCTTATCGTTAAAGTCAAAGCTTCGCCGTTTTTCTCACCCCAGAAAACCTGATTTTCGACATTAGTTCCGATACAGAACTCGCTGTAGAATCCGGCATGAGACGCCAGCTTTGCGACAACACCTTCAAGATCGGTGACAAGAGAACGGTTCATATCGTCCATAACGGTTCTTAGCTCGGTTTGAGCCTCATCCTTTTCCTTTAGAAGTTTCACGACCGGAGCTATCAGATCGGTTATTTCGGTCACAATTGCCACTATTTTACCGAGAATATCGGCTATTTCCTTCCTCTTTTCGAGGTCATCAAGTTCGTAAAGTGTTTCGTCGCCGTTTTTATTCAGAATAGAAATGATTTCGGGCAGAAACGAATGCGCAAGTTTTGCCTGAAAACCTCCGGAAAGTATGTTCACAGCCTTTTCCAGCGGCTTCAGCAAGACCGAATTCGCGTTGTTGCTGAGAATTTTTGTCAGAAGCCCTTGTCCGGATTTAGTGTTGTAAAGCTTGCCGAGAAGTTTTCTCAAACTGTTCGACGCAACAGATTCACCTAAGAAACTAACCGCACTTTTCAAAAGATTGTGCGCCTCGTCAATCACTAAAATATCAAACTTCGGAAGAAGACCTTCGCCCTCCCCTTCTTCGGCTGAGGATTTCATCGACACATCAGCCATGAGAAGATGATGGTTGACAAGGATCAGTGAAGCAAAATTTGCCCTTCTTCTCGCCTTGAAAAAGAAACATGAGCTGAAAAAACGGCACTTGCTTTTTTCACAGGCAAGTTCATCGGCACAGATATCATTCCAAATATCGAGCGATATAGCGGAATTCATATTTGAGCGGGATCCGTCATCGGTATAGCCGAGCCATCGGTCGATCTCCTCCACTGTTTCCAGTATTTTATCTGCCTGACCGTCATCTATTTTTGCCTGAACGCTGCTCATTCTGAAATCTGCGTATCTTCTCTTGCAGAGATAGTTCGAACGTCCTTTCAGAACGACCGTTCCGATATCCGCAATATCAAGTTTTTTTAGAAGAGCCGGAATATCCTTGTTGAAAAGCTGTTCCTGCAAAGCGATCGTGGAAGTGCTTACAACAACTCTCTTGTCCTTGTTTTTCGCGGCATAAAGCATTGCCGGAACAAGGTATGCAAAACTTTTCCCTGTTCCAGTTCCAGCCTCAGCGATCAGAATAGACGAGGAATTTATCGCCTCAGCGACATTCAAAGCCATCTCGGTCTGCGGACGCCTGAACTCAAACGCACTGTCGGACTGAGCCAGTCTGCCTGTTCTGCTGAAAATTTCGGCGACTTCATCAAGATCTACAGGCTCTGTTCCGGTGTTTTCAGGTTCAATTCTCTCGACAACCGGAAAAACATTTATCACATCGTTGTCTACAATATACGAAGCGACACTT
>CACZFE010000084.1 GCA_902780365.1 uncultured Spirochaetales bacterium | reverse complement strand
GGCGAGATGACAGTGATTTCACCGTTGTCGTTCATTCCTACAACAATGCCCAGACCTCCGAAATTTCCGCCTGTTGACTGTTCGAAATCGTCAAAATCCTTCGGTGTGAAAAGGTATGAGTGAGGATCGAGCTTCTTGAGGATCCCGTTTATCGCGATGTATTCGATATCGTCCTTCGTGAGCGGAGGTTCCGGCACATACTCTTTGTCAAGCTGGATATAGACCGATCTCAGAGCGTAAGCCACATCGACGACATCGCGCAGGCTTTTGACTTTTATAAAGTGCTTTTTGTTGTAGATCTGCAAATTTATCAGCTTTTTCTCTTTGTCGTAGGAAATAAGCGTTTCAGGAAGCGAGTCCTGAACTGCGTCGAGAGCGTATGTCAGAAGGTCTGCGACTTTTATCTTCGATTTGTCAAGGTAACGTTTTTCGGCAGTTTTGAGGGCAAAAACCGTAATTTCACCCTTTTGCAGCGAAGTGTCTTTTGACAGCCACGATCCGCGTCCGAAAAAGTCGGCATTGAGAATGAACGCCAGAAACAGAATCAGCGCGAGAGCCAGTTTTTTCCTCATTTTTTACCTCGTTATCTCAATTAAAATCCTATTTTTGCAACATTTATAATAAACTCAATTTTACCCATAAACAGAATAAGCCTCGAGAGCAGAGTATATGCAAAAGCCGAGCCTATTGCAACTAATACGAAGAATCTTCCTATCTCGCCGGTAGTGTTTACAAAACGGTTGCTGTTCTTGTGGCGGGCGACGAGAAACATCATTGCGGAAGTGACGCTGACGATGCTGAGAACGGCATTTATCGTCATGTCGGTCTGGATGCTCCCGCTTTCGTCAAACGATACCAGAGGGATTATCGAAGTGCGTATCATTTCCTGGATGAAAGCCGAAAAATAGATGGGGATATTTATTGCAGTGGTTACGATCACTATAAATGCCGCAGGCAGAAAACGCAGTTTCGAATAGGAAGCCTCGCTGGTTGACGGAATAAAGAGGAGGAGCCCTGCGAGAAGCGGTATCAGGATAAGCAGGTCCCCGTGGAGAGCCGACTGAAAAGCCGGTTTGATTATCGAAAAATACCATATCACCGCAAAGTAGCCTGCCGAGACGCCGATGAAAAGCGATTCTGCAAAGCGGTACAATGGGTTGAGCTTGAAGAAACCCGAAAAGACCATCAGGGTCAGAAATAAAGCTGTTGTTGTTCCTAAGTCATTAAAAATATTCATTTTTTATCTTTTGCCGCAAGGCCTATCAAGTTCGAAACTATTGTCAGTACGATTATGTAAAAAATAATAATCGACAGTATCCTGTACTGTTTTTCTATTTTCAGCGAAGGCTGAAATTCATTGATGAATATCGCAATTGATCTGAATCCGCCGATAAGTCCGTCGAGATAGAGTGAACTTCTGAAGGGAATATATGCCGAAAGCATGTCGGACGAGCAGAAAGCGACCTTTTTCACGTTTTGCTCCTTGAGCATTACTGCGAACGAGACTATTCCGGGGATTCCGTCGAAAGTCTGGGACGAGAACTCGAAAACAGCAGAGAAGTCGGAAATGTTGCCTATTTCGCTCATAAGAGGCTGATGAATGTCGGAATCGCTGTTGAAAATATCGCGTTCCTTAACTTTGTCGAAATTGTTTGCGATAAGGTATGTCGCTATGTTGCCGCCGACGATGAAGCCCAGGTAGGTGTATTCATGACCGTAGACGAAACGTTCTTTGCCGAAATTTCCGTTTTCGATGCTTTTTTCTACTGCGGTGAAAGCCGATTCTATGCCGTTCGGGATCATTGTCGCAAAGGCTATTCCGATGTTTTTCTCGGCAAGAACGCCTATAAGCGCCGACATAGCCGATTCAAGTTCGTATTTCGATTCGGGGCCGTAGTTCACAAGAATCAGTACTGTCGAACCCTGTGGCAGTTCGTCTATGATCTGGAACACTTTCATCTCGTTTTCTGTCGGAACCGCGTTCAGTTCCGTTTCGTTTTCTCCGCTTTTTTGGTCAAAAACAGTGAAGTAGTGAAAAAGCATGAGAATAAAAATAGGAAATACCAAAGCCCACTGCGGTATTTTTGCGACTCCGGACGAAATGTTTCTTATAAAATCCTTCATTTTTTATCTCTGGAGCCTGAAAAGAAAGTTGTGTAAAAATTTTCGGCTGTGAAAAACAGCAGTCCGCTTGCCGTTCCTATCGCCAACGCCCTGAATACAGGCACTGCAAGGACATTCATCAGCCATCCCGGAGAAAGAGGCCCGCTCCAGTCGGAAAGATTGTTCTGCGCGAAAAGCCCGTAGTGGTTCGTCAGACCGATCAGGGTGCAGACAAAGGCTATCGTTATGACGCCGTACGAGTAGTTTCTGAGCGAGAAACGGCTGCAGATCGTGGAGATCATATTGAGGAGCAGCAGCGCGACAAACGAGGAAAGGAGCGGATCAAAAATATAGCGGTAAATCCAGCGGATAAAGCCTTTTATTTCGGGGCTTACCGTGATGCCTGTCTCGAGGAATTTCGCAGCGATTCTTTTTTTGCTCTCAGGCGGAATAGGGGAGGAGCCGAGATTCGAGAGCTTTTCGGAAGCCATTGCGGTAATCCTGGTGTTTGTCAGGAAATTGTTGTATCTGAACATGTCCTTTTTCAGCTTGTCCTCTGACGTCGAGCGCAGACGCTCCTTTTCTTTCGTGATCCAGCTTTCGAGTTCGGTTCCGCTGCCGTCTACGCGGATCCCGGCATATTTGAAATCTTCGAAACGGTTCTTTTCGCCTGCCTCAAGACCGAAGTTGAGTTCGTGCTGCTTCAGTGAGGATATCGAGTTGTCGAACCATTCTTTGAGTTCCAGCGAAATGGGGAACATGTCGGAGATGATCTCTACGGATGCAGACTTTACTTTTTCCTTTATCTCCTTGACACGCTTCATTTCGTTCGGATTTATGAAAGTTATTCCCTGTTTCTGATCATTTGAAGAATTCTGGACGATTTTGTTTTCTGAAAGAAGTATCTGATAGTTTTTAAGCGAAATATCGGCGCTTTTCAGCATCTCTTCCGAAGGAAAGAAGTCTGTTGAAACATCTGCCGAGATATAAAGTGCCAGTTTCTTTTTCGAGGGAAATTTTGAGAGATGGATATCGTTTTCAATGAAAACAAGGGCTGTTTCGGTAAGGAAATCGGGCTGTTCCCGCACAATGTTCTCAAAGGTGTACCGGCTCTGGTTCGGGTTTATGAAGCCCAAAGTGAATGTGGCCAGGGCAGAAAGGATTATGACAAGCGAGTTTCCGAGCCTGATGAAACGGAGAGATTTTTCCTCTTTGCTGAGGACCGGTTCGTTTATGCCGGGAAGTTTAGTCTTTTTCGCGGTTTCTGCGGCAGACGAAAGAACATCTTTTATGACAGAGCCTTTTTTCTGCGATGAAAACGATTCCCTGAGTTCGCGGAAAGACGATTTTACCGAATGAATCTCTCTCCCCAAAAACTTTACTAGTCCGGCAAAGAATGAGAGAACAATGATTATCTCTGTCCAGCGTACGGCTTTTGTCAGAAAGACGCTTTCTATACCTAACGAAATCATGACGAAAACAGCGACGATGCAGACAAAAACCGATATGAGGATGATCTTTAGTTTCATTCCGTCACCATTTTTATGATATTATCGAAAAAAGGATAGTTAGGCGCCAGAGTCAAGCTCAGGGAGAAGAAAAGTATCAAAGCGGCGGTAATTGTCAGAAACAGGTAAACACCCGAAGTCGCGAGAGTCCGCTTGTTTTTCAATTTTTTTATCTGCGCGCTGAGAAGGAACGGTTCAAGCGATATGAGACACTTTTTTGCGTTGATTGCGTCGATAATTATTCCTTCGACGGAACAGGAGAGGGCGACCCTTTTTTTATCGGAACCTGAGTTGTATGCATCCCAGTCAGAGATTGTGGAACCGTCCGAAATGTTGAGTATCAGGGATGCATTCATCTCGCGCTTCTCGATAGTCGTGTAGAAAGTGTTGTTTGCGTTTGAAAGGGGCGTGAATAGGATGGACGCGCTTTCGGAACTGCGCGATGCAAGAACGCCGAACTCTTCAGGTATCGTAGTCCTGACATAGTTTCCGGTTTCGCTCCCTTCGAGGATTTCGTCGATGAATCTTGCTGCAGCCGAAAAAAGCGGGTGTGCTTTCGAGTCTATCGAACTGTTGAGCGCTATTCTTCCGCTGTCTTCGTCGATCATCGTTTTGATGTATTTAAGCAGAAGGGCGGTTTCTTTTGGAAGTTGTGAAGGGAATTTCTTTGCAAAAATATTAGGCAGAAGAAGCGATAGAAGATATATCGCGAAGAGCGAGAATATTTTCATATCGATTATCACTTCCATTTGTGCATCTCTTCCCGAAGGTCAAAAATCAACGTTTTCCGGCTTTCCTTTGTGCCTATTGTCTTCTTGCTGATTTCAGTGTCGTTCCTGCTCATGCGGACTCCTCTTGCAGTGTGGATCTCGACTACCGAATTGGGATTTATCTCAATAACCCGGTATTCGCCCCATTTGAGCACAATATCTTCTTTTCTGTCATTTTCTAATTTTTCGACGAAGATCGCCGGAGCTCCCTTTCTGAATCTGCCGTAAGGAATAAAGATCCAGCCGTTTCGGATGTCTTTGGTGTTGAAGAAACCGCGCAGGAACGAGTTGTTGCCGCTTCTTCCCGAGAGAAACATTGTCATTCCGGCAAGAATTATCCCCTGATTGTCAAAGAGGAAGTAGATCGTTCCTCGTGTTACGCCGGGAATGGAGACAAGGCGGATAAAAGTCTCGAAATTGATTTTGTCGGTCAGCGAGACTCCGATGAGTCTGTCGGGTTCAAAAACAACGGTTTCTCTGGTGTCATCTATCGCAAGAACTTCTTTCTGCTGGAAATTCTCGTCGAAAACAGTCCTTTTTTCTATTAAAAGGTCGTTGAAAACAGACTCGAAAACCTCTGCCGTCAGAGTTCCGGCTTCCTGCGGAACAGCATAGTTCTTGAAAAAAGTTGTTCCAGCACCGCGTTCAGCATGGCTGAGCAGCGAATAATCGTCGGTGAAGAGAAGCGAAAGAACCGTTTCGGAACGTTTCATGCAGAAAATATCCGATATTTTGCGCAAAGCTTCGGTGTAGGCGATATCGTTGATTTTCAAATCATCGATTTCCTCCCAGAGCGTCATTTGCTGAAGCATAGTCGGAACAGTATTCTGGTGAAGAAGGTCTTCGTCTGAGGCATAATTTCCGGCTTCAAGGACATTGGCCTGCGCCGAAAAGCGGATACCTTGTTTTGCCAGCTCTTTTCTTGCCGTTTCCAGAGAAAGCCTGCTTCCTGCGAAAATAATATTCGGTTTGATTTCAAGGAGCTGAAGGCTTTTGCCGATGGAAACTATCATACTGTTCAGCCTGTTGTTTACAGTGTTGTCGTATCCGCCTGAAATTATTATGTAATCTATGTCGTCCAGATTGACGGTCGAAAATGTGTCAGCGGCTGAGTATGCCTGCTTTACATTAAGAAGCTTGGACCATGCCAGTCTTTTTGCCGAGCGGGTCGAGCCTTCTTCGCTTATACCGAAAACCGCAGCATTCATAAGCCTTTCGGGAATGATTATGCGCTGTATTGTCTTTCCTGACTGAAGACTCTTTCCTTCGTAAAATTTCTCGATTTCATGCCGGATGTCCGTTCCGCCTTCGACGGACCGTTCTTCCGTTTCGGCAGAGATACTTTCGTTATAGTAGTCGAAGTCTATGACGATTTTTCGTACGATATTCCGCATGGAAAGAAATACAGTGAAGTTTTCGGAATTCATTCATCCCCTCTTTCAAGTTCTTCCCTCAGTGCCTCGAACGAGCTTTCACCTCTGGAAAAATCAAGTATTTCCCCTGATTTTTCATGCCCGAAAAGAATTGAAGACAAAGGTTCCGCGACAGAAATAAGAGCAGAAAACTGTCTTTTGAACGGGATTATCATGTCAAGCATAATCAAAGAGAGTGATTCAAGTTTTTTCGATTTTAAAAATCGGGCTATTTCCTGTGCCTGAAAGTTTGTTACGGAATCGTCGCTTTCAAACCTTGATTTTCCGCTGGTTGCCAAGTTTTTCTCCAACCGTTAAAACGCGGCATATTATGTTGACGGTACGTTTTTGTCAATTAGAGGATCAATTTTTAAGGCAAAAAAAAGGGGAGCCGGAGCTCCCCTGAAAAAAGCGGTTTCAGCTGTGTTTAGTAGCGTGATGCATACTCAACTGCGAAACCAAGGTTGTCAGCTGCGAAGGAGTTGAGCTGATCAATCGTTGTTTCCATGATGACCAGTCTGGAGAATCCTTCAGCACCGCTTGTAAGGCTGTCCTGCTCGTATTTCTTGAGAGCAGCTGCGCTTCTGACAAGTCTGAACGACGGAGACAGTCTTGAGTATTTGTCTGCAAGATAGGTAGCGAACTGTTCTCTCGGCGACGGATCTTTAGGATTGTCGGATTTCGGGAAACGTTCATCGCCTACATTGACGTTTTGACCGTTAGCCTGTGCAGCAGCAGCACCTTCAGCCGTGAAAGTGATGGTCTTCATACATGCATCATCTTCACCGCCTTCAGCTTTGCAGTCTTTCCATTTTACGAGAGCGTTCTGATCCTGAACGTCAAGAGCCGATTTAGCAAGAACTGCTCTGTAGTAAGCGTTTCCGTCCTTGTTGAGGAACTGAACTTCGTTTACATCGGGTTCCGGATAGTTGTCGATATCGTAAACATTGATTCTGTAAGCTACGAATCTCTGGAGGACTGAAGTATCAGCTGAAGTGTTTGCAACGTTGCCCATTGTCCAGTACATCGGCCACATCTTGTCGAAGTATGTCCAGCCTGCATGGATAGGAGCAAGTTTGTGTCCTTCGTATGTTACCTGAGAGCAGATGTTTCTCTTCGGAGTGTAAGCAAGGTTGGTCTTTGCTGACGGCGGGTTGACTGCCCAGTTGGTAAGGATGTTGATAGGAATATCAGGTCTTACAATGTGGTGTACGTAAGTCTCGTTTTCCTCATCCTCTTCGTTGTAGTAGCAGTAAGGCGAGAAGGAGAAGAGTGCTTCTTCGTCAACAACATCGGAAAGCATTGTGAACTTAACGTTCTCAAGACCTTCGAACTGC
>CACZFE010000083.1 GCA_902780365.1 uncultured Spirochaetales bacterium | reverse complement strand
AGCTCGTCCTCAGGACTTCCTTTTCGATGAAAAAGAACCTGAAATAACCGGAATCGTCGAAATCGTCGAGGCTTTGGGCAGAATGTCACTCATTCACGTTTCAGTTTCGGAAAATCTGAAAATAACAGTTGAAACAGAATCGGAAAAAGCGAGAAACTTCGACATCGGAAGCAAAATCGCACTCTCTTTGAAACATGAGAAACTTCACTTCTTCGACTCCTCGGCCCAAACAAGAATATCCAACAAGATCAATAATTTATGAAGAAAATCGTCCTGGCATTCGTTGTGGTTTCACTCATTGCGGCGCTCTCCGCATTCCTCTACTTCGAATCACTGAAAAAAGATGTGAACTTCGACCTCGGCTGGGACAACAAAAGCGGTAAAAAAATCATCGAAACGACTCATCTGCAGGTCCCTGAAAGTTCCTACAACGATTTTTTCGCCGAGATACTGGGAAGCGACACTTGGGACAACGCAAAAAAACTCTACAAAAAGCAGGCGGGACTCACGAAGTTTATGAACGGCGACGTCTTTTCCGTGACGACGGCCGGCAACAAAACGCTTTCCTATGACCTGCACCACTACAAAAACAACTCAAAAGGGGAAAAAATCTCGTTTGTCCGCCGCGGACGTGAATTTGTCAGAAAAAACGAGCCTATCGACCTTGAAGAAAAGACGATGATCCGTTTTTACACGATAAAAAACTCGTTTGCGAACGACGATCCGCAGTTTTACGAGATAGCAAAAGAGCGTCTTATCTGGGACTGGGGCATCCTCGACAAGCTCAAACCGGGCGATTCGATAACGTTTATGGTGAAAGGGATATTCGACGGCGACATTCTCGTGAAGATCTACGGGATACTCGGTTTTTCGGTCAAAAGCGAAACTTTGGGCGACTTCACGATGACCGCGTTCCGCGACTACATTTACGGCGATTACTTCGTTTCGGGCCACACCGTAGTCCTCTCGCCTCCCGGATTTTTCCGCGCCCCGATAGACAGCGGCAGAATAACGAGCTACTACGGCACACGCAAAGACCCGTTCAACAAACACAAAAAGTTCCACAGCGGAGTCGATGTTCTGGCTAAAATCGACACTCCGGTCCGCGCAGCCGAAAGCGGGACTGTTATTTTCGCAGGGGAAAAAGGAGGGCTCGGAAAGGCGATCGTAGTGGATCACGGCAACGGTCTGCGCACGATCTACGGACACTTGAACAGATTCCTGACCACAAACGGCAGGAAAGTGACTCGCGGCGAAATCATAGCGGGAGCCGGCAACACCGGACGTTCGACAGCTCCGCACCTTCATTTTACGGTCATGCAGGACGGCAAAACAGTCGATCCTCTGCTTTACACCTACGAAAGAGTCTGGACAGCACCGTTCGACATTTCGGGCAATTTCAGGAATCTTTCCGCAACAAGAACGCTCCAGCTTGAAAAAGCGCTCAATAACAAAAAAAGTTTTTTCATAAAAGAAGGAAAATTATCATCATCAGCAGACAAAAAAAGATGAGAAAAAAATTGATTTCAGACAGAGTTCTTTTAATTTCATTAGTAATTTCACTGTTTTTTTCTATTTCATGCAGTGAGACCTTTCACAAAAACGGAAAGATGCTCTCCTACACTTCAGAAAAGGACGATATCTACATCATTTACCAGAAAGACCTGCAGAATTACCTTTTCGCCTCAAAGATCTCGCCGTTTTCGGAGAAGTGGGAACGAAACATTTCGGGTCATCCGCTTACTCCGGCAGTGAAGATTTTCGGCGACCTTCTTGCCTGCAACTGCAAAAAGGATTTTGTATGCCTTCTTGAGCGGGAAACCGGCAAAACGGTCTTTGAAACTGAGTCGAAACTCGTTTTTTCGCCAGAATCAGTAGGTTTCACAGTCGAAAACGGCAAAGTTTACACTCTTTGCGGTGAAAATTCGGTATGCGCCTTCGATATCGAAAGCGGTGAAAAGATCTGGGAAAACGCTCTTGGAAGCGACGAAAACCTTGCAGCTGAATTCGAGATCGAGGAGAACCTGTTTTTCTACGGCACGAAAGAATCGGGAATAACGGCTCTCAAACTTGCCGACGGGAAAAAGGCGTGGAAAAGCGAAACTCTCGAAAATCTCAACGATTTTCACGCATTTCCCGAAACCTTGCTTGTCGATTACGACTTCATCAACGGTTATGAGATCTCTAGCGGCGAAAGCGAGTGGCTACAGCCTTACGCCGGAAAGATCCGCTGCATAAACGACGGCTTCGTGATCGCGCAGAGCGACGAGTTCTTTTCAGTCCTTTTTGTGAAAAACGGCCAGGAACACTGGAATTATCCGCGCACGGGAACGACGATCCTCTCATGCAACGAGGAAGTTTCGCTTGTCGCCTTCACCGTCAGGAATCTGGAAATGCAGAGCGGCGAAAACGGGGAAAGCTACTTCGACAAAGTCTATATTTTCGACATTTCGACCGGCGAAAAAATTGCCGAACATTTATCCGACAGCAACGTGAAAGTAATCAACATAACAGGCTTCTCTGGCAGCACGTTCTACATCGCGACAGAATCGGGAGAACCTGAGCCCACGAGTGTAAGAGTTGAAAAATATTCTATAAATATACCAGAGCAGGAATTAAGTTTCAGCAGCTACACTTTCCCGAAAGAAACTGACTCCCCTGAAATATTCATCACGCTCATTCACAGCGATCCAACACACACCGTTTTCAAAGAAACAAATATCCTCAATCCTTCCGAAATATCTTTCTACCTTTTTGAAACCGGAAGCGGCGAACTTTTGGGAAAAATGACGGGATTTCCGGAAGTGGTTTACGGCGGAAAAGCTGTCGACATCATCGAATACGACGAATACTTCAACATAAAAGAGAAAACTCTCACCGATTTTCTGGAAAAATAATGACTTTATACTTTTTAAAGCAGGCATGGACTCAAAAACCGCTTGAAAATCTTGAAGTTTTATGCGATTTCAAAGCTTCACCCGAAGAAATTTCGGCAGTTTTCCACATAACCGAACCCAGCGTAAAAGCGGAATACTCCGAAATAAATTCAAAAGTTTGGGAAGAAAGCTGCTCCGAACTGTTTTTGTCGTTCGGCAACGGATCTTACTACAATTTTGAGATCAGCTGCATCGGCTGCATCCTCGCCGAGCACGGAAAAGAGCGCTTCAACCGCGAACTCCTTAAACCTGAAATTATTGAAAACATTGAACTTTCTTCAACTTTGGGTAACAAGCCCTTCGGGATCAGAAACGAAAAAACAACTTACGAACTTTCGGTAAAGATCCCGAAGGAAGTCTTTGTTTTCGACGGCTGCAAAATTGACACGATGTCACTCATAGGCAACATTTACAAGTGCGCTGACAAATCTCCGACACCGCACTACATGACCCTTTTTGAAATCGAAACCGGAAAACCCGACTTCCACAGACCCGAATTTTTTAAAAAACTATAATTTTTTAATTGACATTTATATATAATTTTAATACTTTGCCGCCAAGTTCATCCGATATATGGTCGGATGTTTATATATATTTTTCCCGGAGGAGCCGTAAGGCTTTTATATAATTTGGAAAAATCTGCTTTACGCAAACAGATTCTTTCGCTCAGGAAAAAACTGAGTGCTGAAGAAATTACTATTTTAAGCGACAAAATAAATAAGAAATTGATTTCATTGGATATTTTCAAAAAATCCAATTTTATTGCGCTCTATATTCCGATAAAAAACGAGGTCGATGTCAGACTGCTTCTGGATTGCGAAGGGAAACATTTTCTCTTTCCGAGAGTCGAAAACGGAACGAAAAAACTCTCGTTTTACGAAGCAAAAAATATGGACGATTTTGAAAAAGGAAGTTTCAACATTCCGGAACCGAAAACAACTTTGAACAAAATCGAAATCGAAAATATCGACCTTTTCATTGTTCCCGGAGTCGCTTTTTCGAAAAAATGCGAGCGTATCGGTTACGGCGGCGGTTTTTACGACTCGACGCTTAAATATAAAAACAAGAATTCGTACACTCTCGGTGTCGCTTTTGACCTGCAGATCGTTGAAGACGGCTTTTCGGAGCCTTTTGACGAACGGCTCGACGCAGTTGCGACTCCGGAGAGGATTATTATAAACAGTTAAAAGGGAGAACAAAATGGAATCAATAATTTTTCTTATTATTGGTCTTGTTATCGGAATTGCAGTCGGAATCGCACTTTGGGCTATGTTCAGAACGCTCGTTTTCAAAGAAAAAATGGAAAGGGCTCAGAAAGAGCTCAGCAACGCGAAAGACGATGCTGCAAAAGTTGTAAAAGAAGCTGAAATCAAGGCTCAGGAAATCATTCTTGAGGGCAAAAAAGAAACTGAAAATTCAAAAAACGAACTTCTGAAGGAGTTCAAAGAGCGTGAAAGAAGGCTCAACAAACGCGAGGAACAGCTCACCCAGCGCGACGAACTCAACATCGTCAAAGAGAAAGAGCTGAAAACTATTGAGAAAAAACAGAAAGATGATGAAATTTTCTTAGACAATCAGCGTGTTCAGCTTGAAGAAAAGCTCACCGAAGTCAATACCGAGCTTGAAAAAATCGCCGGAATGACCCAGGACGAGGCAAAAGAAGTTCTCATTCAGAAAATCGAGGACGAAGCGAAACACGACGCCGCGAAAAAGATCAAGGCGATCGAAGACGCGATGGTCGAAGATGCCGAAAAGAAGAGCAAAGAGATCCTTTCGACCGCGATCCAGCGCTATGCAGGCGAATATGTCGTTGAAAATACTGTTACAACTGTAAGTTTGCCGAATGACGAAATGAAAGGCAGGATCATCGGCCGTGAAGGAAGGAACATCCGCGCGATCGAAGCTGTTACAGGCGTTGACCTTATCATTGACGATACACCTGAAGCTGTAGTCATCAGCAACTTCAATCCGATCAGACGTCAGATCGCTTCTCTCACTCTTCAGAAACTCATTGCCGACGGCAGGATCCACCCCGGCAGAATCGAAGAAGTTTTCGATGCCTGCACGAAAGAAGTCTGGAAGGCGATCAAAGAGGCGGGTGATCAGGCTGTTTTTGACCTCGGGATCCACAAGCTCCATCCGGAACTCGTTCTTCTTGTCGGTCGTCTGAGATACAGAACGAGCTACGGCCAGAATGTCTGGAAACACTCTGTTGAAGCGGCATTCCTCGCAGGAGAAATCGCAGCTGAACTCGGTTGCAGCGCAAACAGCATCAAAAACGCGAAACGCGCGGGACTTCTTCACGATATCGGTAAAGCAGTTGACCACGAAATCGAAGGAAGCCACGCTTCGATCGGCGCGAAACTTGCGGAAAAATACGGCGAGCAGCACAGGATCGTTGCTGCGATCGCGGCTCACCACGGCGAAGTAAAGCCTGAGACCGTTCTTGACTTCATCGTTTCGGCTGCCGATGCTTTGAGCGGCGCAAGACCCGGAGCAAGAAGAGAGATGGCCGAAGCTTACGTTCAGAGACTTGCAGACCTTGAAAATATCGCAAACTCCTTCCCGGGCGTTGACAAATCGTTTGCGATCCAGGCAGGACGAGAGCTCAGAGTCATGGTCGATACCGAAAAAGTCAATGACGAAAACGCTTACACCCTCGCAACCGATATCGCGAAAAAGATCGAGACCGACCTTTCCTACCCCGGTCAGATCAAGGTCATCGTTATAAGAGAAACAAGAGTCATCGCAACCGCTCAGTAAAATGGCTTTCAGGATCCTTGCTTTAGGCGACATAGTCGGAAGACACGCAAGAAATTTTGTAAAAGAACAACTTCCTAAAATCATTGAGAATTATTCAATCGATTTTGTCATTGCAAACGGTGAAAACACTTCAGGAGGAATGGGACTTCTGGAAAAGCACGCAAACCTTCTGCACTCATGCGGAATAGACGTCATAACTTCGGGGAACCACATCTGGAACAGAAACGAGATTTATTCATTTATTGACAAAACACCTTACGTTCTGCGGCCGGCTAATTATCCCGACGATCTTCCCGGCAAAGGCTCGGTCATCGTAACACACGAAAAGACCGGAATAAAAATCGGCGTTTTGAACCTTTTGGGAACAGTTTTCATGCCCCCTATCGACAATCCTTTCAAAAAAGCTCTTACTGAGATCGAAAAAATGCGCTCGGACGGCGCCGACATAATCGTTCTTGACTTTCACGCCGAAGCAACAGCTGAAAAAGAGGCTTTCGGCTTCTACTTAGCCGATGAAATCGAGCTTTTTTTCGGCACTCACACCCATGTCCAGACTTCGGACGAAAAAATAATCAACGAAAGAATGGGCTACATCACCGATCTTGGCCGCTGCGGTTCATTCTTTTCAGTTATCGGTTTCAACGAAAAAGAGAGCATTGCAGGCTATCTCACGAACATTCCCCAGCATTTCGTTCCGGCGAAAAACGATATCAGAATCGAAGGAATAATCGCCGGTTTCGAGCTGAACCCCAGCCGTTGCGTATCTATTGAAAGGATCAGAGTATAAAATTAAACTCTTCCGCCCGTTTCGGGTGTAGAACCCTTTTTTGTCAATGGCTCATTTTTTGTGTCTACTTTTCCTTGACTAGAACCACCGAGGCTCAGCGACCGAAAACTCAGACTTCAACCATAGAAATCAGATGTTTTTCTTCTGAAAAATTTGATTTGTAACCTAAAATAAGTTACAAATAAAAAGTTTCAGGAGGTTTAAGATGCAAGAATATCTTGAAAAAATCCTGCATCAGACGGTGGATTTGTCTGATTTTGAGGAACTGAACAGACTGCCCTTGATTTACCGCGGCAGTTTTCGGTTTTACATGGCGGAAACGAACAATCTCAAATTTCTGATTGCCGTGCCGGTTGATGAGACGAACCTTTCGATTCTAAGACGGCAGCAGAAGCAGATCGAATTTTACAGCGGATTTTATTGTGCGCTTTATTTAAAAAAAATGAACTGCTATTCCCGTGACAGAATGCTGGAAGAAGGGATCCCTTTTATCTGGGAAGATCATCAGATTTATCTGCCGTTTTTGGGTGTTATGCTGAATCAGACCGGAAACAGGGAACTGAAACCCTGCACGGAGATTTCTTTTCTGACACAAAAACTGCTGATTACCGCATTGTATCAGAACTGGAGCGGGATCACGGTGACTGAAGCGGCAA
>CACZFE010000082.1 GCA_902780365.1 uncultured Spirochaetales bacterium | reverse complement strand
GTCGCAAAGTTCATGTCGGCGACCCAGAGCGGTATGAAGTCGAATCCCTCATCGGGGAGTGAAGGCTCAATGCCCCACTTCACCTTTCCAACCGAGTCATACGCTGTGGCGTCCATGCCTCTTCTGTCTATGATGGTCTCAAAATCGTATTTCATTATTCCAGTTCTTTTCCGTCGGCAAAAGCTATGTTGATCCCGTTGAGCGGATCTGTCCTTTCATAAATTACCGCTGCTGCTCCGGCACGCTCGATGAAACGCGCATTTCCTATCTGATGGTCGTTGCCGATGTTGCTTATCGGGATAATGAGCATAGGTTTTCCTTTACGGCACGCTTCGACGATGGAACCAGCTCCAGCTCTGATTACAAGCAGGTCCGATGCAGCGTAGTAAAGCCCCATATTGTCGATGAAGTCGCGCAGGATGTAGCGTTTTTTCTCTTCTTCCGAAAGCCCCTGTTTTCCGAGGATTTCAGAAACATCGTTGAAACCGTGGTATTCGTAGGTCTTTCCGAAAGGTTTTCCCGCGCCGTTTATGATGTATGTTTTGCTGTCTGCGAGAAGTTCCTTGGCCGAATTCGCCAGGACGCGGTTTATCGTTCTCGAACCCTGCGAGCCTCCGAAAGCGAAAATTACGAAAGCGTCTTCCGGAATCCCGAGTTCACGCCGCGCATCACCTCGGTCCATGGCGGCAATCGAGCTCCTGACGGGGTAACCTGAGAAAAAACCTTTGTGTTTCGGCAGATTTTTTATCGTCTCCGAGAACGAAACGGCAACTTCATCGGCAGCTTTTGCCGCCGCTTTGTTCATTTTGCCGAGATCGACATTTGATTCATGGATTATGATTTTCGTTCTGAAGAGCCCGAAAGACGCCTTGCGCAGGATCCACGCGGCAAAAACGGTGGGCGCACTGACGAATCCTCCGGTCGCGAATACAGCTTTCGGCCTGATTTTAAGCAGAATGAGCGCCGCTTTCGAAAGGCCGAGGAACATCGTGATTAAGAACTTTAAAAGCGAAACAGGCGATTTCCCCTGAGGCATCGGAGCGCTTTTCACGAATTTGAGCGGGAGCCCCGCCTTCGGAACCATGAGCCCTTCAGCTTTGTTTTTGACTCCTATGTAGGTGATTTCAGCTTCAGGGAGAGTTCTTTTAAGTTCTGCGGCAACTGCGAGAGCCGGGCTGACATGACCGCCGCTTCCTCCGCCCGTAAAAACAAATTTAATGCTTTTTTCAGACATGGAACCTCTTTTTATACAAAAAATCCGGTGTTTTTTAGCAAATATATAAAATATTACAAGTAAAAAGATGCTAAATTATACATAAAAATTTTTCTGCTTGAAAGTGAAAGAATTAAGACTATAATCGCCCGTTTTTTGTTAATTTGCTTTTTTGAGGAAGAAATGTGCGAAGAAATTATTATCAAAACTCCGGAACAGATAGAAAAGATCAAAGCTGCCGGACATGTTCTCGCTGAACTTTATCACGAACTCAAAACTTACATCAAACCCGGCGTATCGACTTTGCAGATCGACGCTTTCGCCGATAAATTCATAAAAAAGCACGGCGGACATCCGACTTTCAAATCGGTCGACGACTACACTCACGCGACATGCATTGCGGTAAACAACGAGGTCGTTCACGGCATTCCGAGAAAAGCGAAAATCATTCAGCGCGGCGATATTCTTTCTGTTGACTGCGGTGTAACGCTCAACGGTTACATCGGCGACAGCACTATGACCTATGTCATGCCGGGCGCGAGCGACAAGGCGAAAAAACTTGTCGAAGTGACCCGCAGATGCCTCGAACTCGGAATAGAGCAGTGCGTTCCCGGGAACCACATCGGTGACATCGGCGCGGTGATCCAGGAATATGCCGAAAGCCACGGATTTTCGGTCGTCACAGAGTATGTCGGTCACGGAACAGGCGTCCACCTTCACGAAGATCCGGCTATCCCGCACTACGGCAAGCGCGGCGACGGACTTAAACTTCAGGAAGGAATGGTCGTCGCGATCGAGCCGATGATAAACGAAGGGACCTACAAAACCAGAACTTTGAGCGACGGCTGGACAGTCGTCACGATGGACGGCAAACTGAGCTGCCAGTTCGAGCACACCGTAGCGATCACCGCAAACGGCCCGGTCGTTCTTACAAGTCTTTGATTATTCTTTGATTTCTGCCAGAAATTTTTTCTCGTCAGCGTCGCTTATCGGAGCGAATTTTGCAACAAGAGCTTTAGCCATGAGGATGAGCATTGCCGATTCCCTGGAGCCGATTATCGGAACGTTTTCTGTCCAGTAAAGTCTGACGATACGCGAACGTCTTGCCGAAATATCGAAAAAGTTGATTTTGTCCTTTTCACCGGTGGAAAAAAGGTTGTTCCCTTTGATATCGAGTATATCGAAGCCTTTTATCGGTAGCTCCGAGAAGAAATTTTCGTTCGGATCAAGCGAAATCCTGTTGATAAAAAAGTTTTCGAGATGCTTTTCAAGCGAATTTTCCTTCTTTACGCGGAATTTTCCGTAGATCATCTCGACATAACCGAGTTTCGTGATTATTACGAAAACGATTATCGCGAAAATGAGGACGATAAGGAAGGTGTCTACGTTTTTGTTGAAAATCATCACCATCGAAAGAATAGTGAAGAGGATCGAGATCGCATAAAGGATAAGCACAGTCTTGCGCTGGTTGAAACCGAGCGAAAGTAAAAAGTGGTGTATGTGCTGCTTGTCAGCCGCGAAAATCGACTGATGACGCAGGATTCGTCTCAGAAAAGCGAGAGTCGTGTCGAGGATCGGCAGCCCCATCGCGATGATCGGGACCATGATCGAAACGACAGCGTGGGCTTTCGACTGGCTTTTGAGAGAGAGAACAGCCAGAATGTAGCCTATGAACATCGAGCCGGAATCACCCATGAAAATCTTTGCGGGATTGAAATTGTAGATAAGAAATCCCGTAACAGCGCCGGCAAGTGCAAGTCCGACAAGGGCAACAGGAAGATACGGCGTGCCGTTGACGATCGCGAGCATAGCTATCGTGAGGGCTGAAAACAGAGTTATACCGGAAGAAAGCCCGTCCATTCCGTCGATCAGATTGAAAGCGTTGATGATGCCTATGATCCAGAAAACGGTGAGAGGGTAGCTGAAAAATCCGAGTTCAAGCTGCCCCCACGGTGTCGGGATCGACTGGATCAAAGCGCCGTGCATAGTCGCCATGACCGCTATTCCGATCTGGAAAAGGAGCTTTACTTTCGCGTTGACCCCTTTGATATCGTCAAGAAGACCGAGCAGACTTATCGAAAGGCCTCCGACAAAGAAGAGATAAATATTGTTGGGTGTTTCGATGTGTATTCCGCCACGGACGTAGAAAAGAAGGAAGATCGGGAGCATCGTGCCGAGTGAAATGCCGATCCCGCCTATTCTCGGTATCGCGCCGCGGTGGATCTTGCGCTGGTTGACCTGGTCGACAAAACCGAATTTTATTCCAACTTTTATTAAAATCGGGGTGACTGCGCACACAAAAACGAACGAAACGATGAAGGCTGTCAAATAAGTGGTCATCTCTACCTCCGAAAAAAACGCGGCAAAATGATACGGATTTGGGCTGAAAAAGCAAATTTGGCCTATTTCTTGATTTAAAAAATTTAAGGAGAATAATAAGTCGCTTTTTGGTTTTATTGTATTTTCGGAGGTTAAAATGCTGCGCACACACACTTGCGGAGAGCTCAATCTCGACAATCTGGGAGAGCATGTCGTCATTTCGGGATGGCTCACTCAGAAAAGAGAGATGGGGCCTATGGTTTTCTTAATACTTTCAGACCGTTACGGTATGACTCAGGTTTTTGTGAGCGACCCTGTTCTTGCGGAATCGGCAAAAAAACTGACGCTTGAATCGGTCGTTTCGGTAAGCGGAACAGTCATCGACCGCAAAGAAAACAGGACTGACAAATATCCGACAGGCGCGATCGAAGTCGAAGCTGACAAAATCACGCTGATGAACCCGTCGAAGCCGCTTCCCTTCGATTTCAGAAAGGATGCCGCCGACACGATCAAGCTGAAATACCGCTACATTGACATACGCAAATCGAACATACAGAAAAACCTGATCTCGCGTTCCAAAGTGAGCGCGCTTATTCACGAATACTTCGATTCGCTCGATTTTGTCGAAGTCGAAACTCCTTTTCTTATCAAGAGCAGCCCGGGAGGCGCAAGGGATTTCCTTGTTCCGAGCAGGCTCTGGCCGGGATCTTTCTACGCTCTGCCGCAGTCTCCTCAGGTTTTCAAGCAGATCCTCATGGTTGCGGGAATGGACAAATACTATCAGGTCGCGAAGTGCTTCCGTGATGAGGCTCTCCGTGCCGACAGACAGCCGGAGTTCACCCAGATCGACTTCGAGATGAGCTTTGTCGAAGAAGAAGACGTCATGGGCGTCACCGAAGGTCTGCTCTGCAAAATCTTCAAGGCAGTCAAAAACCTCGATATCAAGCGTCCTTTCAGAAAAATGTCCTTCAACGAGGCGATGGACAAATACGGAAGCGACAAGCCCGACCTCAGATTTGCAATGGAACTCAAGACTCTTGACGCAATATTTGCAAATTCGGAATTTGCCGCTTTCAAAAACGCCGCAAACGACCCGAAAACGGTTGTAAAAGGTATCGTTCTCGAAGGTCATGCGAAGGAACTTTCCAAAAACCAGATCAAAAAGATCGAGAAGGATGTCCAGGGCGACGGCGCGAAGGCGCTTGCCTGGATAAAGAAGGAAGAAGGCGCACTCGATTCACCGCTTATGAAATTCTTCAACGATTCCGAGAAAGCGCAGCTTGCCGAAATCATTCCTGAAAACGGGATAATGTTTATTGTTGCCGATAAAACGGGCGTCGCTCTCACGGCACTCGGAAATTTGAGAAAAAGACTCGCTGCGGAATACAATCTTTACGACAAAAACTCCTACGAATTCGTATGGATCACCAATTTCCCGGCTTTCGAAGTTGACGAAGAGACGGGCGAATGGGTCGCAAAACACCACGCTTTCACCGATTTCGATTTCGAGGCGGCAAAACGCGGTGACGACCTCGGCACGATCAATTCGCGTGCTTACGATATCGTCATCAACGGCTACGAAGCGGGCGGCGGCAGCATAAGGATCCACAACACCGACAAGCAGAAGGAAGTCTTCAAATTCTTGGGAATCAGCGACGAAGAGGCGAAGGAGAATTTCGGATACCTCGTCGAAGCGCTTGAATTCGGCGCTCCGCCACACGGAGGACTGGCACTCGGCTTTGACAGGCTGATGATGCTTCTCAACAACACCGACGCGATCCGCGATGTCATCGCATTCCCGAAAACGACGAGCGCGACATGCCTCATGACGCAGGCACCGGCGCCCGTCACCGAAAAACAGCTCAAAGAACTCTGCATCAAGACTGAGAAATAGCGCGCCAAATCGTGTCGAAATATCGATGTTTCGAAATCTCGAAATGTCGATGGCGCGCAGAACGATATATCGAAGCGGCGCGCTCAAAAAAACTCTTGTTTTTTTTCTGAAAACTCTTAAAATCTTTTGTTTTGGTCATTTCTATTTGGAGGAGCTTATGAAGAAAAGATTTTTGATTTTCTCACTGATGTTTTTAGCTCTGATCATTGTGTCCTGCGGCGGTTCAAGCAAAGACAATTCGAACACCGGCGGTGATGACAACGGCACGGGTGACAATTCAAGTGACGGTTCCGGTGATAATTCCGGAGACAATTCAGGTAGCGGCGGCGGCGGCGGAAACTCCGATGCAGTATGTGGCAACAGAATGCAGGAAGACGGCGAAGTCTGTGACGGCGGCGCGAAAGACTGCACTGAAATCGATTCCGGCTACACAGGCGGCTACGCGATCTGCAAGGCTGACTGCACTGGCTGGGATAAAAGCAGCTGCACCGGGACACCGACGGATCCTGATGACGGCGATACTGACAGCAGCACCGATCCTGATGACGGCGGTGATGCCGGCAACACAAACCCCGGCACATCGGATTCTTCTGCTGATGCTGACAACAGCGACCCGAGAGACGATGCGGACAAAATAAATTATATCCATCTTAAAGGCATTTCGATAAGTGTTGACGGCAAGAATGTCGATGTTTCCGGCACAACGGCGACGATCACCGCTTCAGGTGTTTACGAAATCGACGGCACTTTGAGTGACGGACAGATCCTTGTCGATGTCGATAAAGACAAAGATGACGGAATGGTCCACGTTGTGTTCAACGGAATGAACGTCACAAATTCGAAAAACTCGCCTTTCGCGGTAATGGGTGCGAAAGATGTCAGGATCTTCATTGTAAAAGATACGCAGAATTCCCTGACAGACACGGCAAACTATGTTTTTACTGACGGTGCTGACGAACCTAATGCAGCGCTTTACAGCAAATCAGATCTTAAGATTGCAGGTTACGGAACTCTGACGGTAAAAGGCAGCTACAACGACGGTATCTCTTCGAAAGATGACCTTGATATCGACGGCGCAACCCTTGTCGTGAACGCTAAGGACGACGGTATCCGCGGCAAGGATTCGGTCGTTATCCGCGGCGGAAACATCACGGTAACTTCAGGCGGAGACGGTATAAAATCCGATAATACCGAAGCCTTGACACTTTCGAGCAACGAAGATGATCCTTATGAAAATATCAGAGGATACATCAAAGTAAAAGGCGGCAAACTCACGGTAACTTCGACAGGCGGCGACGGGATCCATGCTATCTCATACATCGAGATCAAAAACGGCATCATCGACATCCAGTCCGGCGGCGGCAGCATCATTGAAGCGACATCCGGCAGTTCAGGCGGCTGGGGCGGCGGCGGCGGTCCCAACGGCGGTGCACAGCAGTACAGCGGCACTGATTCTCTCAAAGGGATCAAGGCAAGTATTCCGAGTACGGTTACAGACTATGAGAACATCAACATGAACATGGTCTACATCAAGATTTCCGGCGGAACTATCAAGGTCAACGCGAGGGATGATGCGCTCCACAGCGGCGGAAACATCGAGATCAAAGGCGGTGAGGTCGAGATCGCTTCGGATGATGACGGCATTCATGCCGATAACGAACTTTACATTATCAACGGAACTGTCAATGTCACAAACTCTTTCGAAGGGCTCGAGGCGTGGTATCTCACTGTTACAGGCGGCGTAACTTCTGTTTTCGGCAGAGACGACG
>CACZFE010000081.1 GCA_902780365.1 uncultured Spirochaetales bacterium | reverse complement strand
ATGCAAGGACCGAGAGTCCGATGTAGTCGTCAAGATAGACTATCGTTTCGAGCTCGTTTTCCTCTTCAAGAACTTTGAAAACAACGGCTTCCCCTTTGTTTTCGGCATTGTAAACATTGTTCCAGTCGGTTTTTTCCTCAAAACCGGCTTCTCCTCTATGTTCCTTGTTGTATTCACCGTTCGCGTCAAGATCTTCGACCGAGACTCCGTTCATTGCAAGAAGTTTCTGACCGCGCTTGAGCCCCGCCACACCGGCCGGACTTCCCGGATAGACCATGGAGATATAGACATTGTTTTCCTCGTCGCGCATCATCGACATCCCCATTCCGTAGCGCTTTCCGGCATAATAATTGTCGTGTTCCTCCTTTTTTACGGCATACGAAAAACGGTCTATCACCTTGTCACCTTCACGGTATTTCACCGCCGTGATCATTTTGTCGAGCGATTCGTAGTCAGCAGGATTTATTGCAGGAAGATACTCATACCAGAGATACCACTCCTTGAGATAGGCAAAAGCGTGTCTGTTCACACTTGCCTGCGAGCACTCGGTCACGACCTGGTTTTCGCATGAAACCAAAAGAAAAAAAGAGACTAAAAAGAGAAAAAGCGTTGTTTTTTTCATATTCCCTCCGCCAATAAAAACGGAGAATTTTACTTAAGGACAAAGTTTTTGCTATTTTTACAGATTTCAAATAAAAAAAGGGCTTCCCGAAGGAAGCCCGATAAAGACATGAACTAATTGATTTTATTAGTCTTTATACTCTCTGATAGCCTGACCGAGTCTACGCACGCCTTCTACGATCTGTTCGTCCGAGCAGTAGGAGAAGTTGATTCTGAGAGTGTTCTTTCCGCTGCCGTCGCAGTAGAAAACTGTTCCAAGAACGAATGCAACTTTGTTTGCGATCGCGATCTTGAAGAGTTTTTCTGCATCCATGTGCTCAGGAAGGTAAACGAAAAGGAAGAGTCCGCCTTCGGGGTTCGTCCATGTAACGCCTTCCGGAAGGTATTTTTCGAAGCAGTCCATCATGAGGTCTTTTTTGTGTTTGTAAAGTTTGATGATGTCGCCGAGTTTCGTTGCGAAAAGGCCTCTTTCCATGTATCTGCCAGCGATCCTCTGAACGAAAGGCGGTGTGCAGAGGTCGACCGACTGTTTCGTGGTTACGAACTTGTCGATGATCTTCGGATCTGCGATTACCCAGCCGATTCTGAATCCAGGAACGAAAATCTTCGAGAAGGTTCCGAGCGTGATGGTCGTACCCTCTTCGTCAAGCTGATAGATCGTGGGCTGAGCCTCGCCTTCGAAACGAAGTTCTCTGTAGGGGCTGTCCTCAACGATGAGAACGTGATATTTGTGAGCGATCTCGATGATCTCTTTTCTTCTGAATTCCGGCATCGTGACACCCGACGGGTTCTGGAAATCAGGAATGATATACATGAATTTGACCTGCTCGCCTTTAGCCTGAAGTTCTGCAAGTTTTGCTTCGAGGAGTTTCGGATCCATACCGTGATCGTCCGAAGGAATGCCGACAGGTTCTGCGCCGAAAGCGTTGAAAGCCTGGAGTGCACCGAGGTAGCTCGGGAACTCGACGATGACTTTGTCGCCTTTGTTGATGAAAACTCTGCCGAGGAAGTCAAGCGACTGCTGGCTTGCGGTCGTGATTACAAGGTTTTCCTTCGTGATTTTGAGGCCCATTTCCTGATAGCGTTTTACAAGCTGTTCTCTCAGAAGGTCGTCACCTTCGGTCGTGCCGTACTGGAGAGCGAAAGCAGCTTCTTTCTTCAAAACTTCTTCGGTAACTTCCTCAAGTTCTTTTACCGGGAAAGTTTCCGGAGCCGGAAGACCGCCTGCGAAAGAAATGATTCCGGGTTCCTTTGTGAGTTTGAGAAGTTCTCTGATAGCCGATTTTTTTGCCCTTTTGGACATGTCTGAAAAGTAACTGTCAAGATTTGAATACATAAATTCCTCCAAGGAATAGGTTAATAAAACAAACAACGGGCTAATGTAGACTTATAATTTAGGGAAAGCAAGTATTTTCGGGAATGAAATTTTTTAAGGTTTGTGAGCCTCGGTTACTGAGCTCCCCGCACACAACGAACATAGACTTCAGTCGTGTTCGACTTACTTTTGTTGTACACCTGAGCGGCATTGAAATTTACAACCCACGCAGAATGAATATATTCGGTTGGAACAGAGGAAGACCAGAGCGAGCCGGAGTCGCCTAATTTGCTGTATCTTCCGTCGTAATAATAAGAAGAGTAGTTGCACTCTCCTCCGCCTCCAAGCGTACAATCATGGCAGCAGCTTGAGCATGTCCAGTAATCATTAAAAGACAAATGGTCGTCCGTTTCAGAAACCTTGCATTGGGAATCCCTTCTCCACTTAAGGAGCGTCTTCAGTTCATCGATTATAGGCAGATGCCAGTCTGAATACCCGCATTTGTTCGAATCGTTCAACTTTTTTTCACAGTAATCAAGCGCACTCAGCCAATCCATTGTATCCGTTGTTTTTGGTGACCACCACAGCTTGGCGTCAATTGTTGTGCAGGGTTCATCCGGATCACCGCTGTCGGTATCTGCATCGTCGTCCGACTGCGAATCAGACGTGTCAGCATCATCAGCAGTTGAATCCGAACTATCTGAATCGCTGTCAGAATCTGCGTCATCATGAGTTGAATCACCGTCATCGTCAGTTTCCGTCACATCATTATCCGAATCATTGCTGTTGCCGTTCGGATCTTTGATACAGATATTGTTTTCCTCATCGCAGACCAGACCTTTGTTGCAGGTCGCATTCGGGTAACATTCACCGTAAAGTTCCCCCTGTTTCCTGCCGGGATCCTCATTGTCAGGCTGTTCCGGTGTCGTGTCAGCCGGCTCGCTGTCAGCCGTGCCTGAATCTTCGTCAGTCACGGTTTCACCTGTGTCGGTATTGTCTTTGTTTTCGTTATTACTTGAACTTCCGCAGGAAACTGCGAAAAACAGTGTAAAAAGCGCGAAGACTGCAAAAATTTTCCTCATTTTTTCCTCACATGCGGGTTGCTAAACAAAAAAACGCAGTATTTTAGAAGAAAATCTTAAAAAAAACAAGCTCAATTTTCACCGAATTCCCCGCCCGCTTTTTTTGAATTTTTTCCCGCAGCTGTGATTTTTACCCCTTGAAACCGCGAAAAGTTGTTTATAACAGATGCCGGATTTTAAATGGAGGTTTGCTATGGATTACAATGTTAACGAGAATGAAGCGAACAAAGATTCGTGGAAAAACTACGGAAGGAACATTGTCGATCTTGCCAAGGCGGGGAAACTCGACCCTGTGATCGGGCGTGACGGCGAAATCAGAAGGATCATCAGGATCCTTTCGAGAAGAACCAAAAACAACCCGGTCATCATCGGTCAGCCCGGTGTCGGCAAGACGGCTATCGTTGAAGGTCTGGCGCGCCGAATCGTCCGCGGCGACGTGCCTGTAAGCCTTCAGAACAAAGAGATCTTCGAGCTCGATATGGGTGCCCTTATATCGGGAGCGAAATACCGCGGCGAATTTGAGGAAAGGCTGAAAGATGTCCTGAAAGCGGTCAAGGAATCGGAAGGAAAGATCATCCTTTTCATCGATGAACTTCACACGATCGTCGGAGCGGGCAAAACCGACGGCAGCATGGATGCGGCGAATATGCTCAAACCTATGCTGGCACGAGGAGAACTGCACTGCATAGGTGCGACGACTCTCGACGAATACAGAAAGTACATCGAAAAGGATGCCGCCCTTGAAAGAAGGTTCCAGCCGCTTATCGTCCAGCCGCCGGATGAAGACGAGACGATATCGATTCTGCGTGGTCTGCGTGAACGTTTCGAGATCCACCACGGTATCACGATTTCTGAAGGCGCGATCGTGGCGGCGGTAAAACTTTCGAACCGTTACATTTCAGACCGTTTCCAGCCCGACAAGGCGATCGACCTTATCGATGAAGCGTGTGCAATGCTGAGAACCGACAACGACAGCATGCCGGCAGAGCTTGACGACCTCAAGCGTAAGAAACTTCAGCTCCAGATCGAGTTCGAAGGCTTCCGCAGAAAGGATTCGGGTGCGACAAAAGAGGAGATCAGAAACGTCGAGGAGCGTCTGAAAGAGACAACGGACGAATACGACAAACAGTACAAGATCTGGCAGAAGGAAAAGGCTTCGATCGAAGAGGTCAAAAAACTCAAAAAAGAGATCGACGAGGTCAAGACCATGATCGAAAGGGCTCAGAGTGAAGGCGACTTCAACAAGGTCGGCGAACTGCAGTACGGCAGACTGAGAACTCTTGAAGCCAAACTGAAAGAAGCTCAGGAAATCACCAAAAACGAAAATGTCATGGTCACGGAAGTCCTTACCGAAAAGCAGATCGCAGAAGTCGTCAGCAAGTGGACAGGCATTCCGGTTTCGAGCATGACCCAGACCGAAAAAGAGAGGATCCTCAATCTTTCCAACAGGTTAAAGGAGGAAATCATCGGCCAGTCGGAGGCTATAGAAAGCATCACGAGGGCAATTCTGAGATCGCGTGCAGGTCTTACCAACCCGAACAGGCCGCTCGGTTCCTTCATTTTCGTAGGTCCGACAGGTGTAGGAAAAACAGAACTTGCCAAAAAACTGGCGGAACAGCTTTTCGACACGGCTGACAACATGGTTCGTATCGATATGAGTGAATACATGGAGAAATTCTCCGTTTCGCGTCTTATCGGCGCGCCTCCAGGATACGTCGGCTACGACGAAGGCGGACAGCTCACCGAAGCAGTCAGAAGAAAACCCTACTCCATCGTTCTGCTTGACGAGATCGAGAAGGCGCACGAGGATGTCTTCAACATTCTGCTCCAGATACTTGAAGACGGCAGACTGACAGACAACCAGGGAAGGACTGTTTCCTTCAAAAACACAATAATAATCATGACTTCGAACCTCGGAAGCGACATGATCGAAGGAAAGGACGGAAAACTCAGTGAAGCAGAGCTCGATGCCGTAATGCAGACGATAAAAGGAAGGTTCAAACCTGAATTTATCAACCGTATCGACGATATCGTGGTCTTCAATCCGCTTTCGACCGATAATCTGAAGGAGATAACCGCTCTTCTTCTCAGGAACATCAACAAGATCCTTGAGGATAAGGAGCTTCACCTCGACCTTGATGACAAAGCAATGCAGAAAGTCATCGACGAATCCTTCAACACCGAATACGGCGCAAGACCTGTCAGACGTTACCTTGAAAAGAATGTCGAAACGCTTCTTGCGACCGAGATCTTAAAAGGTAATCTGCCGCCGAAAACGAAAGCCGTCATCACAGTCGAAAACGGAAAATTCAAACTGGTCAAGAAATAATCGCCGCCGCCAGATCTCGTCGATATTTCGAAATTTCGATATTCCGATATATCGACATGGCGGCAACAATATTTCGAAGGCGGCGTCACGACGACACGCCGTGACGCCGTGACGACATTATTTGATTAATTCAGCGATTTTTTGATCGAAATCAGGAACTCTGCGAAGAGCGGCATAAGCGTTGGCAAGGGCGAAACCTTCCATGTTGCCGGTGTCGAAAACGCGGGTTTTGGAATCGATCACATAACCCATGATGCGTTCTTCGGCAAGAAGCGAAACCATCGCGTCGGTAAGCTGGATCTCGCCTCCTCTGCCAGGTTTGACATTCTTCAGGATCGAAGCGATCTTCGGCGTAAAAATGTATCTGCCAAGAACGGCGAGATTAGATTCTGTCTCTCCGGCAGCAGGTTTTTCGATAAGTTTTTTTATATCGATGACACCGTTTTCAACTTTTGCACCTTCGGCAATGCCGTACATTCCGCGCGACTCTGCCGGAACTTCCATTAGAGCGATGACTGAGCAGCCGTATTTTTCATGGAGACGGCGCATTTCCTGCATGACCGTGCTTTCACCTTCCGAAAAAATAAGCATGTCCGGAAGCATTACGGAAAACGATTCTTCCTTCGGGACAACGAAAGTCCCTTTCATTACGGCGTGTCCGAGCCCTTGCGGGGATTTCTGGCGCACGGAGATGACTTCGATCATGTCGTCAAGCGTCTCAACCTTTTCGCGGACATCTTCCTTGAGGTTTTTTGCCGAAAATTTCGGATTTATCCTATCGAAATGGTCGAGGATCGCCTCTTTTCCGCTGCCCGAAACAAAAACTACGTTCGTTGCGCCTGCTTCTATCGACTCTTCGACGATATACTGTATCACAGGTTTGTCGAGAACCGGAAAAAGCTCCTTAGGAATGCACTTTGACGCCGGCAGAAAACGGGTCGCGAGCCCTGCTGCAGGAATGATCGAATACTTCATAGCCTACTCCCTTATATTTCTCAAGAACTCGGCCGCGTCCTCGGGCAGAGTCGGATTTACGAAAATGCCGTTTTCAAGGCTGTCCGCCGTTATCACGGAAATTCGCGGAATTATTTCAAGATGCCAGTGATATGCGAGGCTTTCCGCTTCGGCATCACCGCCGCTGTTGACCGGAAGATAGTTGAAAACCATGTTGTAGGCCGGCGAATTGAGCCCGTTTTTAAGTTTTACAGCAACACTTCTAAGAATTTTCGCGAAATCGTTTATCGCCGAAACCGGATTGTCGCTCAGGATCCTGCCGTGTTTTTTCGGAAGGACCGTCATTTCAAACGGGAAGCGGCTTGCATACGGGCATATTGCGACAAAATTATCATGTTCTTCCACTATCCTTTTTCTGTCAGAAAGCTCCTGATCAATAATATCGCAGATGAGACAGCGCTCCTTCATGCGGTAATATTCAAGGCAGTTGTCGAGTTTATTGCGTACGAACGGAGGAATGAAAGGATACGCCTTGATTTCCGAATAGTTGTGGTTGATCGTTCCTCCGGCTGCGGCACCGCGGCTCTTTATCACCGAAATATAGCGGAAACGTGTGTCTTTTCTGAGATCTGCGATGCGGTCAAAAATAATTTTGATACCGTCAGCGATCTCCTCAACAGAAAGCTGGTCGAGACCGATACCGCTTTTCGGCGTCTCAACTACGACTTCGTGCGCTCCGAGCCTCGACATAGAATCGTAAAGCCCGTAACCTTTTCCGTTTTTGTCGTTTTCGACTCTGAGAATAGGATTTTTCGCGGGGAAAACGCGTGAAGACCAGCCTCCGACTGCGTAAAGCGGGTCATTGTGCCTGAGAATATCGGGCCCTGTCGCAGATTCGACCCCTGGTACAAAAGGATCTACATCAAACTTTGCCTCGTTCTCAGAACTTCCGGAAATCAGCGTTTTAACCTTTTCAGGAGTAAAAATCACCCAGATTTTATTGAGCGGGTCTCTCCTCAACATTCCTTCCGCCATTTTCTTCTCCAATCAAATCAACAAATTTCATGCAATC
>CACZFE010000080.1 GCA_902780365.1 uncultured Spirochaetales bacterium | reverse complement strand
CCGTTTCCGAATTCAAAAAGCAGATGAAGGGAATTTACACGACTTCTGTCGACCAGACAACGCTAGACGAGTGCCCGATGGCCTACAAATCGATAGACGACATCATCGGAAACATCGGTCCTACGGTCGAAATCAACAGTATTATCAAGCCGATATACAATTTTAAAGCAGGGGACGAAGAGTAAGGTCAAATATAGCAAACGGCAATAGAACCAAGACGGAGAAAAACCAAACCGTTTTTCTTGAGTTTGCCCGATTTGCAATATTTTCAGATTTTTCCTTGACTATTAGTGAGAGCTAACAATTATCCTCAAAACTAATTTGATTGAGTTCTTTTAATATTTTGAAATGTGTTATTAAAGGCATAAAATATGAAGACATTACGCGAAATAAAAATCGGAGAAACCGTTCAGGTCAAAAAACTAGGAGGAAACGGCGAACTCCGTCAGCATTTTCTTGATATGGGAATAATTCCGGGTGCGGAGATCACACTCGTGAAATATGCGCCTCTCGGAGACCCGATGGAATTCAGGCTGCACGGATACGAACTGACTTTGCGTGTGGCAGACGCACAGCAGATCGAAGTGACCGAGGCTGATGCGGCAAGCCCTGCACTTCAACAAAACTTAAATAGTGCGGAGTGGTTCCCAACGGAGCACCCCGGACTCGGCGAAAGCGGAAAATTCCACGACAAAAACAGCGAAAACCCGCTTCCTGACGGCACAGTTCTCACATTCGCCCTTGTAGGAAACCAGAACTGCGGAAAAACCACGCTTTTCAACCGCCTTACCGGATCGAATCAGCATGTCGGGAACTTTCCAGGCGTTACAGTTGACAGAAAATCTGGGGCAATAAAAGGACACGCCGACACTCTGATCACCGATCTGCCGGGCATTTACTCGATGTCGCCCTACTCTGCCGAGGAACTTATCTCGCGTGATTTTGTCCTGAACGAAAAGCCGCACGCGATAATAAACATCGTGGATGCGACGAACATCGAAAGGAACTTATATCTGACGATGCAGCTTCTGGAGCTGAATATTCCGCTCGTTGTCGCGCTCAACATGATGGATGAAGTTACGGCAAACGGCGGTTCGATCGACGTGAACAAAATGGAATCGCTGCTCGGCGTGCCTGTCGTTCCGATCTCGGCGAAAAAAGGACAGGGAATCGAAGAACTTGTTTCCCACGCCGTTCACGTTGCGAAATTTCAGGAAAGTCCGCTGCGCCAGGATTTCTGCGGCAAAGACGTGGGCGGCGGCGCAGTCCACCGTGCGCTCCACGGAACGATACATCTGATCGAAGACCATGCCGAAAAAGCCGGTGTTCCGGTGCGGTTCGCAGCGACAAAACTTCTTGAAGACGATAAACAGATACTGCACAAACTCGACCTTGACGTGAACGAAAAGGAGACTTTGGAGCACATCATACTTCAAATGGAAAGCGAGCGCGGTTTAGACAGGAGCGCGGCAATAGCAGACATGCGTTTTTCATTTATTTACAGGCTGTGTTCCCTCACTGTCAAAAAGCCGCACGAAAGCAAAGAGAGAGCAAGAAGTCAGGAAATCGACAAAATTTTGACGGGAAAATGGACGGCAATTCCCTGCTTCATCGCGATCATGGGGGCGATTTTCTACCTGACTTTCAACGTGATCGGCGCATGGCTGCAGGAACTTTTAGAACTTGGGATCGACTGGCTTACGAAAGTGACGGATGCCGGTTTAGCTGCTGCCGGCGTGAACGAAGTGCTTCACAGCGGATATATCGCGCGAGTCGCGTTTTTCATGGATAAACTGCTGAGAAAAATAGGACTCTCGGGCAGAAGCATAGTTCCGCTTTTAGTCGGCTTCGGCTGCTCTGTTCCCGCCGTCATGTCGACCAGAACGCTTCCCAGCGAACGCGACCGCAAAATGACGATCCTCCTCACCCCTTTCATGAGCTGCACCGCAAAACTCCCGATATACGCCTTTTTTGTAAGCGCGTTTTTCCCGAAACACGGCGGACTGATCATGACGGGCTTGTATTTATTGGGAATTCTGGTCGGAATACTAATCGCGCTTCTTTACAAAGGAACGCTTTTCAAAGGCGAAGCCGTGCCTTTCGTGATGGAGCTTCCGAACTACCGAATGCCCGGTGTGAGAAACACCGCTCAGCTTTTGTGGGAAAAGGCGAAGGACTTTCTGCAGAGAGCTTTCACGGTGATTTTCGTTGCGACGATCGTCGTCTGGTTCCTGCAAAGCTTCAACTGGAAACTGCAGTTAGTCGAGAATGCAGAGATGAGTATGCTCGCTTCCGTCGCACAACTGATATCCCCAGTCATGAAACCGATAGGACTTGGCGACTGGCAGATCGTAGTTGCGCTCGTTTGCGGCTTTATGGCAAAGGAAAGCGTAGTCTCAACTCTGGAAATTCTGTTTGCGGGCGGCGTTGAAACGATGATGACGAGCCTAACTGCGGCAAGCCTTCTCGTATTCAGCCTTCTCTATACTCCGTGCGTCGCGGCCATCGCATCGATAAAACGTGAACTTGGCGCAAAATGGGCTGCAGGCGTTGTGGTATGGCAGTGCGTGATCGCTTGGCTCTGCTCGCTTGCAGTGTATCTCATCGGGATCGCTCTCGGAATGTAGGAGGCTGCATGCTGGCAACGATCATCATCTCAATAGCGCTTCTGGCAATGTTCATATTTGCCCTGGTAAATATCATCAGAAAGCGTATGCGCGGCGACTGCGGATGCGGCATGGGGTCTGATTGCCGTAACTGCTCGGGATGCAAAGCAGACAAGAAAAATTCAAACCGCTAAGCTGAATATTTCATGCGGCGGGATCTTTTTTAGAAGTTTGAACTCAGATATTCTTCAATAATTCTACAAACTTACCAAAATCAACAGCAGGGGCTCCGCCCTGAGCCATATCAGGTTTTCCGCCGCCGCGGCCTCCGAATTCGGCAAGGATGTTTTTGAGGATATTTCCTGCGTGGAATTTGGTTTTAGCAACGCCAGTCGCAGAAATTATGACAAGTGCCTTTCCAGCATCGTCACCGACAACTGCAATAACGGCGTTGTCGAACTTAGCCTTGAGCGAATCTACGAGTTCAAGCGATTCAGCCCGGTTTTTGCCCGAATTTACCGCAAAAATCTTGGTTCCCTCTTTTTCGCAAACCGGAGCAAGCGAAGCAGTCTGCATCGCTGCGAGTTTTTTACCTGCCTCTTTGAGTTCGCGTGAAAGCTGTTTTGCGGTATCGATCTGCTTTTCAACTCCTTTGATTACAAGCGATTTCTCACTGCCAGTCATTTCTGCGATCGAAGTTATCGTTTCGTCGTATTCCTGGAAAAGAGCGAGCGCACCGAGCCCTGTTACAGCCTCGATCCTGCGGACTCCTGCCGCGATCCCTTCTTCTTTCACGATCTTGAAAAGACCGATGTCGCCGGTCGCTCTGACGTGCGTTCCGCCGCAAAGTTCCTTGCTTTCGCCCATCGTTACGACGCGGACGTTTTCACCGTATTTCTCGCCGAAAAGTGCCATCGCGCCCTCTTTTTTGGCTTCTTCGATCCCTTTTACGACCGTATTCTGCGGAGAGTTCGCCTCGATCATGCGGTTTACTTCGGTTTCGACGCGTTTGAGTTCCTCTTTCGTAACAGCCTGGAAGTGGTTGAAGTCGAAACGGAGCCTGTCTGGGCCGACGAGAGATCCTGCCTGGTTGACGTGTGTTCCCAGAACCATCTTCAGAGCGCGGTGCAGAAGGTGTGTTGCCGAGTGGTTGCGCCTTGTTGCGGAGCGTCTTTCGTGGTCAAGCTCCTGCTGAACCGTGTCGCCGGTATTCAGAACATCGAGAACTTCGAGTTTAGCGACTTTTACATCGTGGACTTTTATTACATCAACGACTTTCGCCGCGATCTTGCCGTTTTTCATAACTTTGCCGTTATCGGCAAGCTGTCCGCCGGACTCCGCGTAGAAAACTACCGGATCAAAAATTGCATAGCAGTTTCCATAGCTTACGCTCTCTTTTTTCGTAAATTCATCGTCAAAAAGAGCAACTATTTTTCCTTCGCACTCTTCCGTGTCGTAGCCTTTGAAAACAGGCTCTTTCATGCCGCCGTCAAGCAGTTCCTTGACAGCCGAAAGCTTCTGCGAATCCATTTTCGCGCTCCATGAAGCTTTTCCGCGCTGCTTCTGCTCCTGCATAGCCTTCTCGTATTCAGCCTGATTGAAAGAGAAACCTTTCTCTTCAAGGATCGTTTCAGTGAGGTCTGACGGGAATCCGTAAGTATCGTAAAGTTTGAAGACGAGCTCGCCGGGGAACTCCTTTCTGCCATTTGCCTGCATCTCTTTCAAACCGTCGTCAAGAAGTGCAAGACCTTTGTCAAGAGTCTGTCTGAAACGAGCTTCCTCGTCGCGGACGATGTTGAGGATGAGTTCCTGCTTCTCGACAAGTTCCGGATAGTGGTTTCCCATGATCCTGATGACTTCGCCGCAGACTTTCCAGAAGAAAAGCTCGTTGAAACCGAGTTTGTGACCGTGTCTGATTGCCCTGCGCATGATCCTGCGGAGAACGTATCCCCTTCCCTCGTTTGAAGGCGTGATCGTGTCTGCAATGAGGAAAGATGTGCTTCTTGCGTGGTCGGCGATGACGTTGAGGCTTGAACGAAGCTCAGCCGGAACACTCTTTCCGAGCAGATTTTCTGTGAAATGGATCAGATCCTGAAAAATGTCAATATCGTAATTTGAAAGTTTGCCGTTGAGTATCGAAGTTATCCTCTCAAGTCCCATTCCTGTATCGATGTTCGGTTTCGGAAGCGGAGTAAGTTTGCCGCTTTCGTCGCGGTTGAACTGCATAAAGACGAGGTTCCAGATCTCGACGAATCTGCCGCAGTCGAAATCGGGCATTCCGTTATCGAAGAAGGGTTTTTCAGCATGGAAACCTTCGCCTAAGTCATAATGGATCTCGCTGCACGGGCCGCACGGGCCTGTATCGCCCATCTGCCAGAAGTTGTCGTGCTCGTCAAGACGGAAAATATGTTTCGGATCGACATCGGTATTTTTCAGCCAGAGCTGCTCTGCCTCGTCATCTTCTCTGAAAACCGTGACATAAAGGCGCGATTTGTCGAGTTTGAAAACTTCCGTGATGAGTTCCCACGCATATTTTATCGCATCTTCCTTGAAGTAGTCGCCGAAAGAAAAGTTTCCGAGCATCTCAAAGAAAGTGTGGTGACGCGTCGTGAAGCCGACATTTTCAAGGTCGTTGTGCTTTCCGCCAGCTCTGACGCACTTCTGAGCGCTGCATGCACGGGTGTAGCTTCTTTTTTCAAGCCCTAAAAACAGCTTTTTGAACTGGTTCATTCCGGCATTTGCGAAAAGAAGAGTGTTGTCCTCAGCCGGAAGAAGCGGCGAACTTGCAACTTCGGTGTGACCTTTAGCTTTGAAAAAATCCAAAAAAGTCCTTCTGACTTTGTCTATCGTCCAGTTTTCCATCTTTTTCTCCTTAAAAAAACAAAACCGCGCGATTGTAATTTTGTTTGTGCTTTTCTCAAGAAAAATTATAATGCCGCGCAATTTGTTTATGAACATTTGATTTGGAGAAAAAAATGCTGAAAAGAAATGAAGTCGATCCGAAAAACTGCTGGCAGACGAGCCATCTTTACAAAAACGAAGAAGAAGTCGCAAACGAGTTCCAGTGCATTGAAAAAGACACTGCCGAAATCGTGAAATTCGCAGGCAGACTCGGTGAAAAGGAAACTCTTCTCAAAGCCCTCAAGATCTCGAGCGACGCCATGAGAAGAGGCGCAAAACTCCAGTGTTACGCAGACAGGAACCGCGATGTAGACATGAGCGTCGGCAAATGGCAGGAACTTTCCGGCATGGCAGCTGCGGCTATGACAAAAATGGCAGCAGCAAGTTCTTTTATGGAACCGGAACTTCTCTCCTACAGCGAAGAAAAGCTGCTCGGCTTCAAAAACGACCCCGATTTCAGTGATTTTTCAAGATATTTCGACGCTATTCTTCTGAACAAGCCGCACACTCTCTCAGAGCCGGAAGAAAAAATCATGGCTGAGTTCGGCGGACTTGCTCTCGGCGAATACGAAACCTATTCGACTTTTTCGTCGGCTGACATGAAATTCCCCGAAATCGAACTTGAAGGCGAAAAAATGGAAGCAAATATCCAGACTTACGCAAGATTCCGCCAGAGCGACAACCGCGAGACGAGAAAGAAAATCTTCGACGTTTTCTGGAAGACCTACGACAGCTACAAAAATTCGCTTGCGAAAATGCTCCACTACCAGACAAAATACTATGCGACAGTCGCGAAAATCAGAAAATATTCAGACGCTCTCGACAAGGAGATGAAGGAAAACGAGCTTCCGTCGAATTTCTTCTACACTCTGCGTGACAATGTCCGCGCCATTCTGCCGGCACTTCACGAATATCTGGCACTCAAAAAGGAAGTTCTCAATATTCCCGATCAGGGTTACCACGATATTTACGCGACGATGGTAAAAGGCGGTAACAGCAGAGTCTACACCTACGAAGACTCCGTCAAACTCGTAAACGAAGCAATGTCCTGCATGACAGACGAATACAGAAAAGCTATTGCCGAAGCAATGGATCCGGCGAACGGCTGGGTCGATATCTATCCGAACGAAGGCAAAGTGAGCGGCGCATACATGGAAGGCATGGCTTACGACACGCACCCTTATGTTCTCTTGAACCACATCGACGACTACAATTCTGCTTCAACTCTGGCTCACGAGATGGGTCACGCTATCCATTCATACTATTCAAACAAGTTCCAGCCTTACGAAAAGTCGCAGTACACGATCTTCGTTGCCGAAGTCGCAAGCACGTTCAACGAGATAATGCTCATCAACCGCCTTATCGACACGACTCAGGACAAGGAAGAAAAGAAATTCCTCCTCAACCACTTCATCGAAATGGCGCGCGCTACCGTTTTCAGACAGATGCAGTTCGCAGAGTTCGAAGATGCGATCTACAAAAAAGTCGAAGCCGGCGAAGTTCTCACTCCAGAATTCCTCAACGGCATCTACGGTCAGACTCTGAGCAGATACTACGGCGAAGAATACGGCCTCATGAAGATCGACGAACTCTACAAAAACGAGTGGGCTTTCGTTCCTCATTTCTACTACAACTACTATGTTTACAAGTATGTCGTCGGCTTTATCGGCGCTCTTTCGCTCGCTGAAGGCGTAAGAAGCGGCAAGATCCCGGCAGAACAGTATATCAACGGCTTCCTCAAGGCAGGAACTTCGAAACCGCCGCTTGAGATCCTCAAGGATGCAGGAGTCGACATGACTGACATCGCGCCTTACAAAATGTTCGAGAAGGTGTTTGTTGAAAAACTTCAGCAGCTCAAGGAACTGCTTTAGACCTGAACTTCAGGAGCAAAAAATGGCTGAGGAAATGCTCAAAAAATCGACTTTCAAATCCCCTTTCGTCGCCGAAATGAAAAAGATCCTGCGCCTGCACCACCTTCATTCCGTCTGCGAGTCGGCGCACTGCCCGAATATCGGTGACTGCTTCAAAAAAAGAACGGCGACATTCCTGATTTTGGGAAACAGCTGCACCCGCAACTGCCGTTTCTGCAATATAATCCACAACGAGAACATCCCGCTTCCCGATCCGAATGAGCCGGAAAACCTTGCACTTGCCGTCAGGGATCTGGGGCTGCTTTATACAGTCATAACTTCGGTAACAAGAGACGATCTGCCTGACTGCGGAGCGGCTCACTTCGCTGAAACAGTCAGAAAAGTCAAAGAACTTTCACCAGACACGCTTGTTGAAGTGCTTACCCCCGATTTTCTCGGAATAAAGGAAAATCTCGACATCGTCGCTGATTCGCCGATCGACGTTTTCAACCACAATGTCGAGACGATCTGCTCGCTCTATCCGAAAGTGCGTCCACAGGCTGACTACAAACGTTCGCTTGACGTTCTCTGTTACATGAAACGCAAAGGTTTCATCACGAAGTCTGGCATAATGCTCGGTGTCGGCGAAACAGTCGATGAAGTGCATGCTCTGATGCGCGATCTCCGTGATGTCGGATGCGACATAATGACGATCGGACAATACTTCCGCCCGTCACTGCAGCACATCCCTGTTGAAAAGGACTACACTCAGGCTGAATTTGACGCACTGCGCAACTACGGTCTGGAAATAGGATTCAAAGAAGTTTATTCAGGCAGATTCGTCAGAAGTTCCTTCAACGCGAAGGAAATCCATCAAAGCATGATAGATAACGTCACGGCGTCACGACGTAACAACGTTGCGAATTAATGTCTTTTTTAAGAAGACTCCAGACATTGGCGTCACGGAAAACGCCTTCTTTCACGAATTCGCTCTCGCGCTCGATCCCTTCAAGATGAAAACCGAGTCTTTGCGGTATTTTGTTGCTTTTCACATTCTCCGGAGCGCATTTGATTTGAATCCTGTTGAGACCAAGTTCGGAAAAGCCGAATTTTATCAAGGCTCGCACCGCTTCCGTCATTATGCCGCGATGCTGGAAATCCTCTTTCAGCCAGTAACCGATCTCGCTTTTACGGTTGAGTCTGTCTGTTCCTTTGAATCCGGCGAGCCCCGCAAAATCGCCGCCGCAGAAAACCGAGAACTGCCATTCTTTGCAACCTTCCGGCATTGTGACGACCGAATTGACGTAATCGAGAGAATCTTTCACGCTTTTCGTAAATTCGACGAACGGAAGCCATTCGCCAAGATATTCGCGCTGAGAATCTACTGCCTTAAAAATGTGCTCGGCGTCATTGAGTTCGAGTGACTTCAAATAGAGATCATCCGATATTTTTATGATTTCCACTTCCATGATGTTTTGAGAAAATATTCAGTAATAAAAAGATGTTATCTGATTGAGAACATTAGTTGTTGCCGAGTGTGTAAAGGACCATCTGCTCAGCCGAGAATGATCCGGCTGTGATCCCTTTGCCGGTGATGGGAGCTTCGACATGACGGTTTACAGTAATCATATTCATCATACCGAGCATATCGCCAAACGGGTTGCCTGAATCGCCGCCCTGTGAAAGCTGCATTTCGCTTGTAAACTCAGCAGGGACTGTAAATTCGCCGTCATCGATCATTCTGCAGGTGATCGAGACCTGCTCCATAAGGCTCTTCATTACTACAAAGTTGACATCGATATATCCGAATCCGTTGTTTCCGGCCCATTTGATCGTAAGGGGCTCACCCGGAGTAACGTTGATGATGTCACCGAAACCGCCGGCCGTATTCGTCTGCGGAGCAGGTTCCGAAATAGCAAATGAAGGCGGCATCGTGAAGGTCGCTGAAAGAGAAGTAAGATCCTCCGGAAGCATGTTTTCACCGGTAATCGTGT
>CACZFE010000079.1 GCA_902780365.1 uncultured Spirochaetales bacterium | reverse complement strand
GCCGAACTGATGAACAAACTGCTTAGACTGGGCTTTGATGAAAAGAAAAAATCGAAGGCCGGAAAGACTGCTCTCGACTACGCGATCGATGCAAGAGCGCAGGAAACATACAGGATCCTGAGCAAAAAGAACACGCTTCCGATGGATTTCATAAACGCGGTGGAGAAGGGCGACGCGAAAGCTGTCAAAACCCTGATTTCAGAAGGAGCGGATGTCAAAACAAAAGATAAAAACGGCAAGGCGGCAATAGTTATCGCGGTCGAAAAAGGGTATACCGAAGTTGTGAAACTTATTCTTGAAAACGGCGCTGACCCGAACGGGCACTATTTCAAAAATCCGAAAGCAAATCTGTTCGTTATGGCGATGCACAATTCGCATTTCGATGCCGCGCTCGCTCTTTTACAGTCTGGAGCGAAGGCCGATTTCAACCACAAATTCCAGGGCGGAAAAACGGCTCTTATGCTTGCGATCGAATCGGGAAAGCAGGAGCTCGCGACATATCTTATGCTTAAGCCGTTCAACCCTGACGCATGTGACGATTTCGGCAACTCCGCTCTGATGTATGCCGTAAAGCAGAACCTCTTTTCCGTTGTGAAGAAAATTCTTGAGCTCGGTGCCGATCCGACACTCAGACAGGTTGACGGAAAAACTGCGCTTGATATTGCAAAATCTCAAAATAATCAATCACTTATGCGAATTCTTTCCGAAGCTGAAAAGAAGTGGCAGTAAATTTTTGCAGGCTATGAGAGGGAAGATATGAGAGTAATAATTGTCGGAGCCAGCAAGGTCGGGTTTGCGCTTGCCAGCCATATAGTCAAAGAGGGTTACGATCTTGTGGTCATTGACCGCTCTCCGGAGAAGATCGACGCCATTACCGATGCATTTGACTGCAACGGCTATGTCGGCAACGGGTGCTGTTCGGAGCTGCTCAAAAAGTGCGGTATCGATTCGGCTTCAGTGTTTGTAGCGGTAACGAAGGATGACGAAACAAACATTCTGTGCTGCAGCGCGGCTAAAAAACTTGGAGTAAAGCGCACGATAGCGGCTGTCCGTGGGCCGGAATACGAAAAAGAGATGGGCTTTCTGACTAATGAACTCGGTGTCGATCTCCTTATCAACCCGGACAAGGCGGCGGCTAAGGTCGGGATCAAGATGCTGCGCTACGTCGAGACTGTCGAGCGTGAGATGTTCGGAAACGGAGCCGTTCATCTCTCTGCGGTAGAGATATGCGAAAACGGAGTTCTCGCCGGTGTGAAACTTCCCGCAGTACAAAAGGCGCTTGATGCAAAGATACTTATCTGCGCTATTGACCGCGGAGGAAAAGTGTTCACCCCGTCAGGCAAGGATGAGATCAAAACAGGCGACAAGATCGTCTTCGTCGCGGCGGAAGCGGATATGGAAAAAACGCTGAATAAGCTGAGTATTACAGAGAGAAGACTGAAAAAGGCCGTTATAGTCGGTGCGAGCAATGTCGGTTACTATATGACGGGAATACTGATCAGGCGCGGGATCAAAGTCACGGTCATAGACAATGACGAAGGGCGCTGCCGTCAGATGCTCGAGTGTTTTCCGAAGGCGGATATCGTCAACGGCGACGGAACGGATTCGGAGCTCATGGAAAAGGAGCTGAAAGGGGCGGACGCATGTGTCGCTGCAACCAGCCGTGATGAGGAAAACCTTGTAATATCGATGTTCGCGAAGTCTTTCGGAACTGGCAGGATCGCTGCTGTAATCAAAAATATCGATTATGAAACGATGCTTAAAAAAAGCGGCATCAACCATGTTTTTTCGACGCAGGATGTTGCACTTATCGATATAATCAAGGATGTGCGCCTGATTGACAACGGAGCGGACGAGACTTGCGGTTCGATGAAATGGCTCTATGCTCTTAATTCCGGATCGGTAGAGGCTGCGGAATTCGAGGTAGGAACTGATTTCAAGCTGCAGGGGATGCTGTTCAGGGACGAGGCTTTCAAACTGAAGCCGGGCATCCTGATCGCTGTTATCATGCGCGGCGGCACTGTCGAGATCGCTGGTGGAAACTCGAAGATCCTGCCAGGCGACCATGTTATAGTTGTTTCGGCGGAACACAGGATCCTGAGCCTTGCCGATATTGTCGGATAGTATTTGCGGAAGTTGTAATATGGAACACATGCTGTCAGGAGTGCTTTTCATACTTTTCATGATCGTCGCGATCACTGTGTTCAACGAAAAAACTCTTAAAATATCAAACGACATAGCCCTTGTGCTTTTTTCATTTCTTATAGCAGGCTTCGTGAAGATACTTGAAGGAGCGGAGTCAACTTCAACCGCTTCGTGAAAAACATTAAGTCTATAAGCCTGCTCGCACTGCTCTCAACTGTAATTTCGTCCTTTGTCTACGGAGGAATATTCTATCTTTTTTCTTATATTGCCGGTCTCGATTTTTCAATATGGCTCTGCATACTGCTCGGCTGCATAGTTTCGCCTACCGATCCGATCGCGGCGACGAGCATTCTCAAAAAGGCGGGACTTTCCAAAAATGTATCGACCGTCATCGAGGGAGAGTCGCTTTTTAACGACGGAACCGGTGTCGCCGTTTTTGTGTGCGTCAAAAATATCGTCAATGATGTTTCAGACCTGAGCTTTCCTGTGCTTATGGCGAAAGAGCTTCTTGGCGCGGTGGCGATAGGACTTGCGGTTTCCTTCCTTATGTTCAGGCTTCTGCGTGCAAGCAACAATCCGATGCTGCACATCCTGATAAGCCTTCTCGATGTCGTTGCGGCATATATAATCTGCGAGACTCTCGGCTGTTCCGGCGTTATCGCTTCCGTAGTATGCGGGATATATTTCTCGAAAAACATGGCGAGATACGAGGAGTGGCGCAAGGTCGTGGATCCCAAGGACTGGTATGAGGATTTCTGGCATCTGGCCGATACGCTGCTCAACAACATCCTCTTCATTCTGATAGGATGCGCAGTGCTGAGTCTGCCGCACCATCCGCTGATCGCAGCCCTTGTCTTCGGGGCAATTCTGATAAATATTGCGGCACGTTTTGTCGGTGTCGGCACTTCGGCTCTTATCATAGGAAAACACAAGATCCCTAACCGCTACAACACGATGGAATTCACCTCGCTTATGACCTGGAGCGCGCTCAAAGGCGGCCTTTCGCTGGCATTAGCGCTCAGCACAGCAGAATTTCTTACACCTTCAAACTACAATGTCGTGATCATAGTAACGAGCGTAACGATGTATTTTACGATCGTAGTTCAGGGACTTACTACGAAAAAAGTTTTCGCCGTCATCGAGAAGCACAAGGCTGACCGCATAAGGTTGTGAGAAATCAGTCACGTGGAGAAAATGGCTGAAAAAAGTTTCAAGGCCGAGACCAAAAAACTGCTTGACCTGATGATCAATTCTATTTACACGAACCGCGAGATTTTTCTTAGAGAACTCATTTCAAACGCGAGTGACGCGATAGACAAACTTAAATTCAAATCGTTGACAGAACCTGATCTTTTGAAGGAATGCGGGGAACCCGAAATCAGGATAACTCCCGATAAAGAGTTGAAAACACTGACTATTTCCGATAACGGAATCGGCATGAACTATGACGAGGTCATAGATAATATCGGAACGATCGCAAAAAGCGGCTCAAAGGAATTTTTCGAAAAAATGGCTGCCGAAAAGGGTGAAGGCGAAAAGAATGCGGCAGAATTCATCGGTCAGTTCGGTGTCGGTTTCTACAGCGCTTTCATGGTCGCAGACAGAGTTAAGATCAGAACGAGAGCGGCAGGCGCTCCTGCTTCGGAAGGCGTTGTCTGGGAATCGAAAGGCGACGGAGTCTATACGATCGACAAGGCCAGCGTTGAAAAATGCGGGACCGAGATCACACTTTATCTCAAGGACGATGCGGTCAAGGAGATGATGCTTCTCGACAGATACGAACTTGAAGAGCTCGTTTCGAAATACAGCGATTTCATCCGCTACCCGATCAAAATGACGGTAGAAAACGAAATTCCGGAAGAAAAGGATTCCGACGGCAAAGTCACGAAAGAGAAGGAGACTGTTCTTGAGGACAAGACTCTGAACTCGATGAAACCGCTCTGGAAAAGGGAAAAATCGGATGTCAAAGAGGACGAATACAAGGAATTCTACAGACATACGTTCCATTCCTACGATGAGCCGATGGACGTAATCCAGACGAAAGGCGAAGGTCAGGTCGAATACACAGCACTCCTTTTCATCCCGTCCGAAACGCCGTTCAACTTCTATTCCTCGCAGTTTGAAAGAGGTCTGGCACTTTACTGCAAGCAGATTTTCATCATGGAAAAATGCAAGGATCTGATCCCCGAATATCTCGGTTTTGTCAAAGGTGTCGTTGACAGCCCCGATTTTTCGCTCAACATTTCGCGTGAGATCCTCCAGCACAGCAGTCAGCTCAAAATAATCTCGAAAAATATTGAGAAAAAGATACTTGCCTCCCTCAAATATATGCTTGAGAACGACCGCGAGAAATACATCAAATTCTGGAAGGAGTTCGGCCGCGCGATGAAAGCAGGCGTTTACTCCGATTTCGGCGCTCACAAGGAAAAGTTGCAGGATCTCCTTCTTTTCGAATCGTCGAAATGCGACGGAATGACGACTCTCGGCGAATATGTCAAGAGGATGCCGGAAGGGCAGAAGGAAATATACTACGCGGCAGGAAAGGACAAAGAATCCATCGCCGGGATACCGCAGATGGAAGCAGTTGCTGAAAAAGGCTACGAAGTGCTTTACTTCACCGACAAAATCGATGAATTCGCTTCAACGATGCTTGTAAGCTATCAGGAAAAACCGCTCAAAAACATCGCTGCGGAAGATCTGAACTTAGATACCGACGAAGAGAAAAAGGCGAAAGAAGAAAAACGGAAAGAAAAAGAAGAAGAAAGTAAGTCCCTGCTTGAAACCATCAAAAAATATCTGGGAAGCGAAGTCAGCGAAGTCCGCCTTTCATCAAGGCTCAAAAACAGCGCGGTCTGCTTAGTCAGCGGCGCGGGACTCAGCCTCAACATGGAGCAGGTCCTTTCGGAAGCGACAATGTCGAGCATGCCTTCTCCGAAAGCGCAGAGGATCCTTGAGATCAACCCTGACCACAAGATCTTCGAGAAACTTACCGAGATCTACAACGCAGATCCTGAATCTCCGAAACTTAAGGATATGGCGGAAGTTCTCTACGACCAGGCACTTCTCATCGAAGGTATCACGCCGAAAAATCCGGTAAAATTCGCAAACCAGATCTCGTCACTTCTGTCGGAAATTTCGTTATAAAGGTTGCTAATAGTTCAGGGCAAACTGTAATTTTCCGTCCATCGTGCTTGCGCCGAAATATTCATATTTTCTCTATTATTTCCCAATGACCGTTTTTCTTTGCGCCGACACGGGCGACATATCCGTTTTTTTGTAAGTTTTTCAATACTCTGTTTACTGTTGATCCTGAAAGTCCTATAATTTCCATGAGTTCAAGGATAGTAACAGACGGTTGTTTTGAAATTTCGCTTAATATTCGCAATTCAGTATCTGATAATTTTATACTGTCATTTATACTGTCATTTATACTGCCATTTATACTGCCACTTAATCCGCCATCAGCTTTGATGTAATTCATGTTTTTGATTTCAGCAGTAAAGGTATATGCCGTGGAATGGAATGATGGCAATGTTTCCACTTTGAAATCTGGGGCGAATTTTACCGCATCCATGATTTTTCTGAATCCGCTGCCGCGCCGTTCCATAAGATTCATCCGGCTCATAATGTCAGCGATAACGGGATTTCTTCTTGTGGAAACGATATTCTCCAGATTCTGGAACTGCACTGGGATTCCGTCATACATTCCGCCTGGATTCTGAATTTCGACCCGGTCATCAAAAATATCGATGTGGATTTCGCTGCCAAGCACTCCGTAATCCCTGTGAACGAGAGCGTTGACCATGATTTCGTGAATTGCCCGCTCCGGAAAGTTCTCTTTTTCGACTCTTGAATTGGCGGTTTTATACCAGATTTTCTGGTTGTGCAGTTTTATAAAACCTTCGCCTTCACCGAGAAGCTGTAAAATATTTCCGCTGTATTCCTTGTCGTCAAGCGCATCGATATTCGACGGGGCTTTGGAAAGTCCGTTCCAGCGCGTGCAGAAAATTCGGGAATGTCTTAACGGACAGAAATCCGCAAACAAAGCCCCTGTATTTGTAAGAAATCCGTCTTTCGTAATGATTCCGAAAGAATGGAAATCGCTTTCGGATATTCTGCTGCCGGTTTTGTTGTAATACATCGATTCCAAGAATGTAAAACTGAAATCCTTTGCCATGTATTCAGATTTCAGAGTGTCCCAGGTTCTGTTCGTGCCTTTGAGTATTAGTTCGTGCAGGATGGGAGTGTCGGCCTGAACAGTGGAGCTTCCGGCACGGATGAAAGTGATTCTGTTCGAATTTTCTGTCAGATAATATGGTGTATTCAGACCGCCTCTCACTTTTAAAACCAGAACTTCTCCGCCGTTTTCCGTAAAGTCAGGAGCAAGAATAAAATCAGGAATAGGGGACACTCTGTCTTTTATGCAGGAGGTTATAAACTCGATATCGCCCTGTATGTCTTTCAAAGGAACATGTTCCCTTGTTTTGTCGTCAATGCCAAAAATCAGCATCCCTCCGATTCCGTTTGCGAATGCACATACGCTTTTAAGCCAGTTTTTTGTTTTTGTTCGTTCAACTTCGCGTTTGAAATCACATTCCGTGTGTTCCAGTCTGAGTCTTGGTAGCAAAGCACTCATCTCCGTCTCCTCTGCAATTGGTATCAAACTTATGCCTAAGACTTTCTTTATCTTTGCCGACCAAAACTTAAAGTTGTTTTTATAGATAATTTTTATAAAGTCAATAGAAATCTGATTTTGAAAAATTTATTTGTGAATTCGTAGAGACGTTTCCTGAAACGTCTCATTGATACCGGAGAGGCTCGGTCGCTGAGCCTTGTCGAAGCACAACTTCACACAATGATTGAATTTGGTTATGTTTCGGAAAATATCGGTTTTCGGATTTTAACTTATTCGCCTTTCGGGTTGTGCCGATTTGGCAGAAAGTGTTGCTATGCTACAGGGCCTTCTACTGAAACTTCCTGATTTTTCAGTTGATTCAGCATCAGTTCGCTCATGCGGATTGCTTCTTCCATTGAAATTCGGCTGCCGTCAGTCAGATAAACTTGATCTGTTGTATGGTTTTCAACTTCTTCAGGTGGGAATAATTCATTCCATTTTTCAACGATGAAATTTTTGATATCTTTGACAATTTCAATAATCTTTTCTGCTATTCCTGAACCTACTATATAACCAAGCATACCGCCGATCAAAGTTCCGATGAAACTTCCGACTGGTCCTAAAACACATCCCATAGCTGCACCAATGGCTGCTCCATGAGTGGCTGTATACAAGCCGGCACTTACAACGACTGTTGTTTTTGTAAGTTCGCCGAGACCTTCATCCATTGAAAGTTCGCCTTTGGCGATTTTGTAAAGAACTTTGAAATCTTCTATTGCAACAAAAACGATGCTTGCAATCAAGGATATCGGGGTTCCTTTTGGTATCAGTGCAAGGATTCCCTGTTCGCTGCAAACTTTCAAGGCGCCTGAAAGTGCAACGACCGATCCGGCTGTCAAACCGCTTTCAAGTGCGAGCATTCCTTCATCTTTCCAGTCGATTTCTTCGCCGTTCAATACTTTTTGAATGACATCAATTCCTACAGAAAGTCCGGCAGCGAGTAAACCTGCTGTCCCTGCCTGTTTTCCAATCGATTTTACAAGTTCTTGAGTTCTAAAGTTTTTCCAATCAAACTGTTTCCATTTCCCTTCCTGAGCAGCATCCCTCATTTTTTCTGCATCAGCTTTTGAGAGCGGTTCACTTCGACCTGCAACATTTGTTGAGTTAGGAACATATTGTTCCTGTCCATCGGGAACAAGTCTTCTTTGACCTCTATAATTGCCGTCTTTGAACATCTGTTCTGTAGCATGAGCATCTTTTCCATATTTTAACTGATATCTTTCAGTAATTTTTCCTGTCTGTTCACTATATCTTGCAAGATCTACTGAATTTTTGCCGTAAGGTGTGCCTGGTGCCGGCTCCAATACTTTCATAGGATCTATATCTTCGGCAGCTGTAGCGTTTAAAACATGAGTTTGTGCATGCCATTGTTCCGCAATATAACCATCAAGGTTGGGATTCATATTTATTTTGCCACTTTTTGTTGTGATCGTCTTGTACATAGCAGTGTTTGCTTCCTTTAAAGCAAGATCCAGTTTTGAGAAATATTCTGAAAGTTTATCAGCTGTAGCAACGGTAGGTGCGGCTTCGGAAACATTTTCTGCGGCGACAACGGCAGGAACTGCCTGAAAAGCTTCTTTTGTTTTTGAAAAGAACCAATCTTCTGGCGTTTCATTGTTTTTGAGTGCGTCTGAAAGCGACAGTTTGTTAGCTTCGTTCATTTCTATGGTTGAAAGCATCTCATCTGCCATAGCCTCAATTTCTTCGGGAGTCTTGTCCGTCAGATTTTTCTGAAGTTCTTGTTCAAGCCACTCTTTGTCGCTGGTTTTATCATCTTTGCTCATGTAACTTTTGGAGAAATCGCCGACTACATCCAATATTGAAGTGGTTCCGGCTTTGGAATGTGCAGAGTCTAATTCTCCTCTCAGGTTCTCAGGCCGAATGTTTCTGTTTTCCAAGATGTCTTTAATTGTGCCGTTGTCGATATTTTCCCAGAATTTATCGGCTTCAGCCAAGGAAATCGAACTTTCGGGCTTGATAGTGCTGAAAATTTCGGTTTCGCGTTTTTTTGTTTCTTCCAATTCTTTTCTGCTCATTAGAATATCCTCCCTCCGTTTTTGTAAAATTCTGTAAAACTCAGATAAATGTCATTAAATGTTATGTCACGCTGAATTTGTTCCTGAAGCATCAGTCTAAAGAGATTAAGGACATTGTTTTCGTATTCTTCAATATATCCGTTGAGTGAGGGTGAAAGTTTATTCAGGACAGAGAGTGTCAGAGCTTTGATTTCTCCGCAGTTTTTGGATTCATCGAAGGCTTTTCCGGCTTTAAGAAGATCGTATGACAACCTGCCAAGGATTTTTTTATCGTCTTTTGCCTTTATATAGTGCAGGAAATCTGATTTTATACTGCCTCTAAGCCCTGAATTGAGGACGCGGTTTTCGAATGATTTTAAATCAACTTTCTCTGTTTCTTTGCTGAATTCGTTTTTGATAATAAAATCAAGTATTTCTTTCTCGATTTCCTCTTCATCGTGTTCTTCGGCTGCATCATGTTTTATTTGCGGAATTTTGGAAAAAGAATCTTCTTTTCCTTCATACCTGTCGATTTTGCACAACTCGGCTATTTCCATATTTCCTTGATATATTGAGGCTACACCGGTTTCCAGTTTTGCAATTTCTTCAATATGCTCCTCTTTCATGCCGCAAGCCTTGCAGACAAGGTCCCTGTCTGAATAATCTGGAAGTTTGTGAATAATTTTTGTGTTTGTGTTGCGGATGACTGCCATATCAAGCAATCCAGGTGCCTGATCTACAATTACGAAGCCTTCACCGAAAGTTCTCATCTCGGCAATAGAGTTTGTTATCATTTCGACAGATTTCCCGATGAGATTCGAACTGTCGATGTGCTGCTCCGTAGAAGTTCTTTTCAAAAGATTGTGCGCTTCTTCAAGAACTGTCAGATGTCTTAGCGGATTATTGTTTTTTATCTCTCCTCTGTCTTTTTGATCCTTGCGGTATTCGTTCAGTTTGAGAACTAAAATTCCCATGATCAGCGATTTGGTTTCCTGACTTCCGATCCTGCTGATATCAACAATTACATTTTGGTCAAAAAGCTCGTCGTCGCATAAATCGTTACTGCCGAATATAAGAGCATTGCTGCCTGTTGTAAGGTCTTGCAGTCTTGTAATGAGTGCTCCTTTGTAATCTCCTTTGTTTTCAGCGGAATACTGGGAACTGTTGATTATATCCTCAATTTTCTCTATCACATCTGCAAATGTCGGGAAAATCGGATCGGTGGGAGATATTTTATTTTCTCCTGTTTTCAAGTTCCAACCGCAGTCTTCATATGCTTTTTCTATAGACTGCTTCAATATTTGCGGCATTGCGGCTTGCATCGGCCAGCACGCATTAAATAATTCCTTCAGTCTGTCGATGTGTTCCGTTATAAAGATTGTTTCTGAAAATCTGAAAGGATTGAGCTTCAGCATTCTCTTGCATGATCTCGGATTTGTGCCAAAAGTTACAACTCCGTTTTTTGTTCCGATTTCGTCTTTGTATTCTCCTTTCGCAGGTTCTACTACCAGAAAACTGATTCCTTTTTCAGCGGCTTTTTCAAGCAGGTTGTAAACTGTGTTTGTCTTACCTGAACCGGTGGAGCCTGTTATGAAAGTGTGCTTCGTGAGATCATCTTTCGAAAGGAAAAATCTTTGTTCGTTGAAAGCCTCTCTCATGTGATAGAGGCAACCTATATCGAGATCTCCGCTTGATTTCGGTGTGCCGGCATCTCTGCCGAAAGCTGCATTTTCTGTTACCTGAAGTCCAGGAATGGATGGAAGAGCCAGACTTCAAGGAGCACTCATACCTTATCAATGATGAGAAAGGAGTGGAAGAATTTGGTTCATCGGCTTACTTTGTTAGTACTGACTGGATAGAGCAAATAAGAGACAAGTACACACTTATCAATGATTATTACGTCAAGTTAATCAATGATAAGAAAGTATGTGTCAAAGATGTCCACATCAATGACTTTCTCTCCTATTGCGAGAAACATGATGTAAATCCAGAATATGGCCTAAAAAGCCCTTATGGGAAATGGTTTTACCTTTAACAACTATCATAAAATAGGTGCAGGGCAGGGAATCACAGGTGTGAATCAAAGCACGAAAGTGTAAAGCATTTGTGGTTCTCTGTCTTGTATCT
>CACZFE010000078.1 GCA_902780365.1 uncultured Spirochaetales bacterium | reverse complement strand
AGCAAAATCACACTTGTTTTTGACGAGTAACCTAGGTTTCATGCAGGTTTCGCGTAATAATTCCAAATCTTCAAGGTCAAGCGGCTTTGAGCCGTCGAAGACTAAAATCAGCAAATCCCCCTTCTCAAGCAGGTTTCTGCTCTTTTCTATCCCTTTTGCTTCGACTTCTGATGAAGCAGTTCTGAGGCCGGCAGAGTCTGTTAAAAGTGCCTGAAACCCCTTTGCGTAAAAGGTTTCAGAGATATAATCGCGTGTCGTTCCGGGCAAATCTGCGACAATTGCACGGTCTCGTTCGATTAAGATATTGAAAAGAGAGGATTTTCCGACATTCGGCTTGCCTAAAATGACAATATGGTAGTTCAAAAGTCTTGAAAGAGCCTCAGAATTGGCTAAAACCTTGGAAATATCGAGGTTTGAGCGTTTTATAAGATTTTTCAGTTTTTCAAAATCGAGATCCGTAGAGACCTGATCAGGGAAATCCACAACAGCAGTGGCTAAAGTGTGGAAATACTCCCACTGCGGAATAAGGTCGTTGAGTTTTTCCAGCGGATTTTTTTCAAATGCTGCCTTGCGCGAAAGGTCTGTCGAAAAAGGGTTTTCCGACGTTATGACCGTATTTAGGGCAATTGCCTCGTCAACGCTCATTTTTGAATTGAGAACTGCTCTGAACGAGAACTCCCCTTTCAATGCGGGTATCGCGCCGTTTTTGAAGATGAGCCGCATGATTTCGGATGCGTTTTCTGCCGCCCCGTGGACGTGAAATTCGGCAATATCCTCTCCTGTGAAGCTGAAAGGTGCATGGAAAGTAAGTATCAGGCATTTTTCGACTACTTTTCCGCCGTCGAAAATTTTTACAAAATCAGCCTTTTTGTGCCCGAATTTTGTCCTGCCGGTGAGTTTTCCGGCTATTTCAAATGCTTTTTTGCCGCTGACTCTGATTATTCCGATGCTGCTGCCTTTTGCCGTGGCGAGGGCGCAGATGGTTGAGTTTATTCTGTCAAAATACATTTTTGCAAATTATTTCGAGCAAATGGGATATTTGAGAACTTCTTCGGGAACGGTTGTTTCTTCGTCAAGTCCCGGAACTTCATCCGGGTAGTAGAAATCGACGTTGTTTGCCACGATTTCAACGCTGCCGCCTTCGTAAAGGTCTGCATTTTCCGGAAAAACGGAAGTGATGAAAACAGATCCGCTGTATCCGATCCCCATGATGCATTCCTGACCGTTCTGTCTGTCTACAAGTCTGTAACGGACAAGTTTGAGCAGGTTGTCGACCAGATCGAAGATGGAAACGGCGTTTATGCGGTATTCCTCGCCGCTTTTTATTGTGCCGGGAGAAAATTCAAGTTCATGTCTCGGGTAACCTGAAACAGGATTCTGTTTTACGAAAAGCTGGCGTTTCCTTGCGCCGAGAGTGCCGGTGTAGTTATCTGTTGCCGCAAATGAAACCGAACCGTCGCCGCTGACAGGGAAAAATTTCTTTGAGTCGCCGTAAAGTCCGTTGAAAGCGGAATAGGGAAGGGAACCCTGTGCGAAGTAGGACGGATCTCCGATTTTTGCGTTGTCCATGATAAAATTTGTAAAGAAGCGGACGTTGAGGACTCCCCAGACCTTTTTATCGCAGCTTGACATATCAAAAGCGGTGCAGTCGGGAAGACATTTTGTTGCCCCCGTCATGTTGGAATTGAGGTTAGAGCAGGTTATCGGTGCAGCAGAATCGCATCTTTCGCCGTATTCCACAGTCTCGTTTCCGCAGCCTTGCGGAAGCTCGTTCTCGTTGTCGGGCATTTCGTCGGAAGTTCCCGGGTTGTAGTCCGTGTCTCCTGTGTCGGCAGAAGAATCAGACGGATCCGGAGCTGCTGAATCGACGTTGTCTTCCGGATAAGTGTCTGTATCTCCGGCTTCATCGTCTGTTACGGCGTTGGAATAATCCCAGTCGGGAATGTCTGAAAGTTCCTCGTTGTCTTCCGCCGCTTCGCCGCCGCACGAAGCAAGAACAAGCATTGTCAAACAAAGCAAAAATATAAAAAACTTTTTCATGTCAGCCTCCAGCTGAAAAAATAAACGGGAAATTATAGTGAAAAAGATAAAAAAATCAATAATTTGTCGATAAAACTGGTTGGCGCCATTGATATATCGATATTTCGTAACATCGAAATTACGATATGATTTTCGGCGCGCTAATAAATAAAAGGAAAAACACGTTTCCTTTCTTTTGGATATTTTTCTCCGAATTTCTCGATGTACCACAGGCGGTTTCTGTGCGCTCTCGGCACAAGGTTTGCCATCGTGAAGAAGACGAAAGCGAGTCCCGGAACGGACCATGTGAGGATCGCCCATCCCGCCCATTCGACTATTTCGCCGAAGTAGTTGGGATTCGCGACATATTTGTGGAAACCTTTCATCGGAATGTGGTAACCGGGGCCGTTTTCCTTTCTGAGGCTGCGGACGATATGGTCGGAGTGGATGTTGATGAAAAGCCCGCAGTAAAACAGGATCGTTCCTATGATGAACTGCGGAGTCGCGAACCAGGAAGTTTCATATTTTGAGAGGAAAAACAGCCAGTAACCGTTGACAAAACCGTTCATGCAGTTGAAGAAAAGCGACATCGCGATGATCGAAAGGGGCATTTTTGCGCCGTTTTTGATAAGAAACGGGTAAACCAGGTCGCGCTGGACATAGTGCGAAAGCCAGATCCCGAGCATTACGCCCGTGACTGCATTGACGTTTCCTAAAAATGCGAAAACTATCGGAAGAATGACGACGGGCGATTCCATTATCATCCAGCCAAGCTTGGGATTTATCGCAGGGCCCCACTTTTTGCTGCCGTATCTGCCGTAGCCCGCTGTGACGAAATAAAGCGTGATCCAGGTGAAAACACCGCTTACGAAGATGAAAACGAGAGTCCAGAAGTATAGTTTTTCCATCATTTTTTATCCTTTTTCGGCATAAGTTCGATATCTTTGTTCTCGAATTTGTAGACGAGAACCCGTTTGTAGCCCATGACGCTTATCTCTACTCTCATATAGCCGTTTGTAAAGTGGAAAAACTGGCCGTTGTTGAAGTCTTTGGCCTGATATTTGACGTAAAGACTCTTCTCGCCCATTCTTTTTTTGCCTGATTTGCCTTCGTTCTGCATGTATTCGAGATTGTCGACTGCTATCCAGACGTGGCCGACGAAGTGTTCGCCTTTCGGTTTTCTTGCCGTCATTTTGATCTTGTATGCAAGCCTGCCGTTCAGTTTTTCGACAGCGACGAGTTCGCGGATATACTCTTTCTCGCCGTTTTTGTCGAAGTGGGGGATTCCGGGCTTCGATTCGTGCGGGTCGCAGGCGATGACGCCGGGTTTGCGCGGTTTTCCGTCCGATTCGCAGGAGTGGAGCTCGTATTTAAGGTCTTTGTACCAGTCATCGTAACGGGTGTAGACGTATTTTTCGGTCTCGAGCAGCTCGTTTGTCTTGGGATCGCGGTATTCGACAGTGACATGGCGCGTGTTTTTGACTCCGGCGTAAGATTCATACATTTTTGAGTACTTTGCCGTGATTTTGTCGATGACTTCCTTTGAAAATTCGGGTGTTATCGGCATTCCTTCATAAACCTTGCCCTTTTCCGCTTCAGCTTTTGCGGCAGGCTGAACATCAGGTCTTTGCTGCTCAGATCCTTCAGCAAAGGCAAAAAAACTTAATAAGATCAGCGAGATAAAAACGATTTTTTTCATGACTCCTCCGAAACCGCATCCTTTAATTCCCCTCGCCACTGTGGAGAGGGATAGGTGAGGTTAGTAACCTTTTTAAGACTTGTTTTTTTCATTCAGGTTTCACTCAATCCGAGTTTTCCTTAAAAAAACAGGGGATTATAATGAAAGAGAGTTTTTTATCAAACAAAGCGGTTTATGTGTTTTTGCAGTATTAAAATTATATTGTGAAAAAAAAGGTAATGTTTATAATGCTTCGCTATTGTTCTCGGTTTATTACCAATTTCGGAGGTTTCAAATGAAAAAATTTTTGGTTGCAATCGCTCTCCTGCTGTTTGTAGCGACGGTTTCGGCAGAGCAGAAAAATCCGTTCACCGCGGCTTCGGTAAAGAAGATTGACGGTGTTACGGCGATGGTTTCAGGTCTTGACATTCAGGTTAAAGCTGATGCCGATTCTCTGAAAAAGTTCATTAAAAACGATTTTTACAAGTCTTTCAACATCGGAAAAAATGTTGAGCCCGAACTTCTCCGCGCAGTTAAAATCGGAGACGCTTCGATCTACAAGTTCGTTCCTTTCTACAAAGGAATCAAAGTTGAAGGCGTTTACACCGTCATCACGATGAGAGACGGCAAAATCGACCGTATCAACAACGGTCTCGGAGACATTGACATCGACATCACGAAGATGATTTCTGAAAATCAGGCCCTCAAATCGGCTATGGCTGTAAGAAACATCAAAAACATGCCGAAAAACTACTCGGCTGAGAAAATCATCACCCGTTATTTCGGAAAATTCGTTCCGGCTTACAAAATCAGATTTGCTCCGGCAACACTTGCAGACAGCCGTTACCACATTGTCAACGCGCTGACCGGCAAAGTCATCAAATCGAGCCATTCGACATACTTTGATGATCCTGTCGATACCGATGCAGATACCGATGCAGACACCGACGCTGACACCGCTACGGATACCGACGCTGACACCGGTGACACCGAAGGACCGGTCGCTTATCAGTGCGACGGCAGCGAAACCGATACCGCGAAGATCTGGAAGTTCAACCCGAACGTAACTCCCGACCTTGAAGAAGTCACTCTTCCCTGGGTCGCTCCGTGGGACGACAGCGAACTTACTCCGGAACTTGTAGGTTCGCTCATCACTGAAAAGGACGCAAAAGGAATCAGAAAGATCAGAGCATACAACTGCCCTGACGACGACACCAAGGTTCCGATCGATCCTTCGTCCATGCTCGGCGTAGATCTCGGTATGACGTTCAATGTCCACGTCTGCCACCCGATGCCTCTTGCAAACAAATGCGAAAACGGAAGCTTCATCTATGACGACTGCGAAAACGGCCACGAATTTTCAAAAGAGAGCATAAAGCTCGACAAAATCGACAAATGCGCAGAGATCTCGATGTACTATCATGCTTCAAAAATCTATGAGTACATCAGATCGCTTTATACCGACATCGATTCCAAAAACGAGTTCTATCTCCAGAACAATGACGAAGACAAACCCCTCAATGTCATCAGCAACTTCACGATGCCTGAGATCTCCATGGATAATTTCCAGGCTCTTATGACTGGAGAAAACGATCTTGCAGCGTTCGACAACGCATTCTTCACGCAGGAACAGCCGATGCTGAACATGCTGCTTGGAGAATTCGGTGTAACCGGCGACCTTCTTGTTTTCGGACAGGGAACAAAAGCTGACTTCGGATACGACGGCGATGTTATCTACCACGAATTCGGCCACGCTACGATCTACACTGCCGGCATTACCGGTCTTGAATACACCGACAAATACGGTATGACTGTCGAGCCCGGCGCTCTTCACGAAGGCATGGCAGACACGTTCGCGTTCATCATGACCGACAACACCTGCACCGGTGAATACGCTTCTGAAGGTTTTGTAAAGATCAGCCAGGCTTACGAATCTCAGATGGATACCGAAGGCGAAGGCGACAACAAGATCTTCTGCATGAGAAGCGCTCTCAACAAGAACAGAGTTTTCGAAGATTTCGTCGGTGAAGTCCACTTTGACGGACAGCCGCTCCTTGCTTCGAACTGGGATATCTACGAGCTCATCAAAGGAAACGACAAAGACACCCAGAAACACCGCGACAACATGATGAAGCTCATACTCAAAGCCCTTTACTCCGTAGGCGATGCTGATGCTTCCTACAAACTTTGGGCTGAAACGCTTATGGCCGAAGTCGAAAAAGACGACAACTTCAAAGGCAAAGCGAAAGAGATCAGAAAGATCCTCGAAGACAGAAATTTCTTTGAAGAAATCCGTGCACGCAGTGTAAACGAACCGATCACAGACATGATGTACATCCCGGCAGGCGGAGGTTCCGCTGAAGGCGACCCGACAGGCGGTCTCATGGGCTCAGGCGGCGGAATCGAAGTTGAAGACGGAGACAAAACCATCAATATCGGTCCGGCTTACATCCAGTATTACTACGATGTTCCTGCAGATGCTCCGAAAGACGCTCTCAAACTCAGCGCTAAAGTTGCAGCCAGCAGCTCCGGCTCCATGTTCGGCGGTGCCGGCGGAACACCCCAGCTTCAGATTTATTACAGAAAAGGCGCTCCGATAGAATATGTCGAAGGCGAAACAGCAATAAAAGTCAAAAAAGACGGTGTGGCTTCCGGCGATTCATCGAAAGGCTGGTTCATTCCTGAAGTCGAGAAAGGCGCAAGATACTACATTCAGTTCGTAAGCGTTTCCGCATCGGCTGCAAATGCTTCCATCATTTCTGTCGAATCGGCTGATGCTCCTGTAGAAGAACAGGAAGTTACGGACGAAGATACGGACAACGACGACGATATGACTTTTGACGACGACGAGACCCAGGAAGAGACCAAAAAGAAAAAATCAGGCGGCTGCTCGCTTGTTCTTTAATTTCTTTTGGTTTGTCAGACAAAGCAATCAAGTAAATCATTCAATTTAAACTCCTGAAATTAAAAAGGATTCTGTTAAAATACCTTGACAATTAAAGAGTTTTGAGTATAATCGTCGCGTTTTTGTTCTTACTTTCGGAGGTTTTTTATGAATCAATTCCAGCCCGATGACCTTGCTGTTTACCCGAATTACGGAGTCGGAAAAGTAGTTTCCGTCGAATCGAGAATGATGGGGAATTCAGAGGTTTCCTGCTATGTTGTAAATATTCTTTCAGACAGCTCGAAAGTTGTTATTGTTCCTGTTGATTCCGCAGAGCAGATGGGGCTTCGGACGCTGATCGGCGCCGACGAGGTTCAGAATGTCTACAGTTGTTTCAAATACAAAAATCTCGATCTTCTGAAGATGAACTGGAACAGGCGTTACAGAACGCTGCAGGACAAAATGAAAACCGGAAAGATCACCGATGTGGCCATGGTTATATCCGACCTGATGTTCCTGAAAAAAAGAAAAGGGCTGAGCTACGGCGAGGAAAGGCTTCTCACCGATGCCGAAGATATTCTTGCAACGGAACTTTCCATAATCGAAAAACTTCCCAAAGAGGAAGTCGTAAACAAAATTCACAACAGTTTTAAGAAAGAGCCTAAAGCAAATTCATAAATGATTTCCGTAAAACCGGACACTTTAGTCACCGGTATCGACAGATGGTATCTCGAAAAATTGCTTGATTTCGATTTTTTCTGGTATTCGCTTCCTTTCGAACACTCGAAATCGAAGGGCTTTATTCTGCCGCAGAAGGATTTTTCACTGAAAATTCCGGCAGTTTTAGTCGTTGATTTAAGTGAGAGCGAAAAAGAAAACCTTTTTTTGTTCGATCCGGCAAACACGGTTTTCTATTCGGAAGAGTGGCGCGGAAACGCTTCGACAGCCGCATCTTTTGTCAGAAATATCGTGAATTTTACTGACGGCAAAGCTGTTTTTGTGAAAAAGGATTACAAAATAGTCCGTTAGTTCTTATTTTGTTTGCAAAAAATTGCTTTTTCTCCTTTTTAATGTATTATCGCGCCCGAATTTTTTTGTAT
>CACZFE010000077.1 GCA_902780365.1 uncultured Spirochaetales bacterium | reverse complement strand
ATGATTTCCCCGACATTGTTTTTAAGATAATTACTGAAACTGATAGGTTTTAGTCTCTTTTCACCGCTTAATCTTCCTTGACATTTGCAAACTTAAATGTAAAATACTTTACAAACAAGTTTTTTGGGTGGTCGAAAAAATGGATAGTTTCAGAACGGCAGAAGACATTGCGGCGGTAAAAGAACTGCTTGGGATTTCATCGGATGAATTTGCAAAAAAAATTGGGGTCTCCCGCGTTACTTTGAGTAAATGGCTCACAGGAAAAAGCGAAATCAGCGAAATTAATACAACGGCTTTTTACGATTTTGCTTTCAATGCCGGAATACGGCTGAACAAAATAAAAGAGCAACTCTATAAGGAAGAACTTTCAGAAAAAGGTCATGTCGCTCTTTTCCACGGCTCGAAAAACGGGATAGAGGGAAAGATCGAACTTACAAAATCAAAGAAAAGCAATGATTTCGGAGCTGGTTTTTACTGCGGAGAAAACCTTGAACAGTCGGCGATGTTCGTTGCCGGATTTCCCGATTCCTCTCTTTACATTTTTGATTTTGACACAAAAGGTTTGAAGAGGCGCGTTTTCGGGGTATCGAACGAATGGATGCTTGCCATTGCTTACTTCAGAAACCGACTCGGCGGGTTCGCTTCTTCAAAAATCATAAGATCCCTGCTTGATTCGATCAATGATGCCGACTATATAGTGGCACCGATCGCAGACAACCGGATGTTTGAAATAATAGACAGTTTCATAGACGGAGAAATAACGGATCAGCAGTGTATGCACTCGCTTTCTGCCACCAATTTGGGAAATCAGTATGTTCTTGTTTCGGAAAAAGCACTGGAACAGCTCACTATGCTGGAGAAATGTTTCCTTGCACAGCCTGAAAAGGAGTTCTATCTCGATTCAAGAAAAGAATCTGTCGGGATAAATCTCGATAAAGTCAGGATGGCGCGCAGACAGTACAGAGGAAAAGGAAAATATATAGAGGAGCTTTTAAAATGAGGGATTTTGACGAATACGGGTTGAGTATGTGCCGCTATCAGGGCGAGCTTTTTGCAGAGTCATTGAAGTATGTGGCGTGCAGCACGCCGGTGTTTCTGCGCAGATTCATGTATTCGCAAACCGCGGCAAGAATGGACGGAAATGGATTTATGTTCGAATCACTCTCCGTTGAGGATGCTATCGGTGAGATTGAAAGGGAATTCGGTAAAAGCGGATACGGAAAAATCAAATACGGCAGAGAAGAACTTTACTGGATCGGCTATATTTACCGCTACTGGGCATATACCGAAGGAACAAGCAGCAAAAACATTTACAAACTGGTAAAACCTGACGAATTGCGACAACTTTATGTCCCTTATCACTCTCTTGATCCCGCTGCTGCTGTCGAGAGAATCAAAGAAGCTAAAGGTTTTGAAGAGAGCAGTTTAATCAAGAGAGGAGTCGAAATACTGAAACGGATAAGGTATGATAAACTTAAATGTAAAGAAGTTTGCAAACAAGTTGCGGAAGCTGAAAGATGAAAAAACTGATATTTTTAACAATTTTCTTATTTTTGCTGATTTCCTGTACCTCAAAAAGCGGCGATAATCTGATAAAAGCTGTCAAAAATAATGATTTTGGCAAAGTTAAGAGAATTACAACGCAGGAAAATGTCAGTTTTATCGATGAAAACGGTGCTACTCCGATGATGTGGGCTGCATTTAACGGCAATGTCGACATCCTTGATTTTCTGATAAAAAACGGGGCAGATGCCAGAAAGAAAGGAGTCCTTTCGGTTCAAAGAAAAGACAAATACGGTAAAGATGTGATAATTTCTTATCCTTCTCCATTGAATGCGGCAGCAGGTGAAGGGCATATTGAAGCAGTTAAATATCTGATTGAAAAAGCGGGAGTTTCGCCGAATGAAAAGACGATAAAAGTCAGAGATTCTATAGATTCGAAGGGCAATCCCAGCTTTTTTGATGAAGAAGAAAACTATAAATCGGCTTTGATTGAAGCAGTCCTCTCGCACAAAAAAGATGTTGCGGAATATCTTTTGTCGAAAGGAGCCGACCCTGATTACAATGAATATGATCCGGAAATAACAGCTCTTGAAGTAGCTTTCCTGACTTTCGACTATGAAATGGCGGAACTTCTGCTGAAAAACGGTGCGAGTGCCACCATGTTCAATGCAAGATCTGACGGAAGTTTGGTAAAAATTTATCCGTTTTTTGCTGTTGTGCCAAAAGAATGTGAGCCTCCGGACACAGATAAAGCCGCATACAATCAAAGTGTTAAGAAGATTATCCCTCTTCTTCTGAAAAACGGAGCCACGCTTCGGAACTTCATTTTTCCGGTTTCGAAAATGTGCGGATGCAAAAATCAGGAACTATTAGAATTTATGATTTCCATGGGTTTTGACCCTGAATGGCAGTTCAACGATACTAGCATAGGTGATTATTGCAGAAATCAAGGTGTTGAAATCACCCAAGAAATGCTTGCAAAATACAGTGCTGTCGAAAAAACAAGAGAAGAATACGAGTTAAAGCAAGATCTTCTTCTGAAAATCATCCGCCATCAGACACGCAACAACAGTAGAGATGGAACCTGCACTACAATAAAAATAAGAACACAATCTTTTCCTGATGTTGCAAGAAAGAAAAGAGCCGAAGAAAATCAGCGTGACAGTTCTTCAATTGGAGCAAAAAGATCGAGGTTCTCGATAACAGCCTCTATTGAATGGTCTATAGGGGATGTGCCGGAAATAGGTAAAAACGGCAATATCGCTGAAGTTGTAAGAAATTTTTTTGCTGTAAATGAAGAATCAATGATTATCCGCGGACTTGAAAAATATTCGTGTGAAAAAGACGGTTTTACAAGTGATGCAGGTTGCTACAGGCAGGTTGCGGGACAGATGATCCGCACAAGTGAAGAGTGTATGGAACCATCATGGGAACGCCCGGAGATCACATTCTCAGCACCTTATCTGGATCCGGCAACCAATCTGGTTTTTGTTTATGAACGTTGGTTCTGTGGTCCTTTGTGCGCAAGGATATCTCTGTTGGTTTATGAACTGAAAAGCAACGGCGAATTAGAGTATAAATACGGACGTACACTGCTTGTATCGTAGGATTTAAATCTCCAAAAACTTGCAAAAGTCATGTGAAAAATGTGGCGATTTTGAGGAAAGATGCAGGATTTCCTCTAATTCCCGAAAAATGATTCGATTTTTCTGTTGCCGGAAGCATTTCTCGCGCGGTTTCTCGACCAGATTCTGAGTTCTTTGATGTTTTCTTCGTAGGTTTTTGAAAGGGGAACTGTTCTGCGCAGGATTTCTTCGAGGATTTTCTGCGAAAGTTCGCAGTTTCTTGAATATGCCGTGATGAGAGAATCGATTACGACCTGCTCAATTTCGGCTCCGCTGAAGCCTTCAGAGTTGTAAGCGAGCTTGTCTGTGTCGAAATCTTCGGGATTGCGGCCTCTTTTTTTGAGGTGGATCTTGTAGATCTCTTCGCGCTCAGGTTTTGATGGAAGATCAACGAAGAATATCTCGTCGAAACGCCCTTTTCTGAGGAGTTCGGGCGGCAGAAGCGAGACTCTGTTTGCCGTTGCGACAAGGAAAACGGGCTCCTTTTTCTCCTGCATCCAGGTCATAAGCCAGCCTAAAACTCTGCGTATTTCGGCACCTTCGCCTTCCTGCGAAAGAGCTTTTTCGATTTCGTCTATCCAGAGAACTACAGGGGCGAAACCTTCGATCGTTGCGATCGCCGATTTCAGAAGTTCTTCAACGCTCTGGCCTTTTCTGAAAAGGTTGATGAAGTCGAGCCTGACGAGCGGGAAGTTCCAGATGTTCGAAATGACTTTGCTTGTGAGCGATTTTCCGCAGCCCTGAACACCGAGCATGAGCATTCCTTTCGGGAGCGGGATGCCGAATTTGCGGGCTTCGTCGGAAAAGTTGCCGCGTCTTTCGATTATCCACTGCTTCAGCTCTTCGTAGCCGCCGATGCCTGAAATTCCGTCATCGACATTGATGACTTCGAGAATTTCGTTCTGCATGAGGAGACTGCGTTTCGATTCAAGAACATATTCGACAGCCTTGGTTTCTTCAAGTTTCGAAGCGTTTTTCAGAAGTTCGTCGATCCTTGAGAAAGGAAAGCCTTTCAGGTTTTCGCGGATCGTGTTTTTCGTGCTTTCCGAAAAGGGAAGTCTGCTGATTTTTTCAGAAAATATCGAAAGGTCGGGTTTTAATGTCTCTATCGCGGCGTAGCGCATGATCGCAGGGGAAAGGGCGGCTTCACGGCAGAAAAGCGTTATCTCGGAAGTGCTTCCTTCAAGCGTTTCAAGCAGAGTGACGGCACGGGAATCGCTGTCGAAAAGGTATTCGCCGTAAGCGATGCTGAAATTTTTGTTCTGCCTTATGAAGCCGAGGATCTGAGCGAAAAACTCCTCTTTTGAAGCGGCATTCCACGAAATTTTGTCCTTTCTCTCCTTGATGTAGAAAAGCGGATCGTCGCAAATAATGACTTTTAACATCGAAACCTCCGAAAAAACCGAAAAACGCAGTATTTTAATTCCGGTTATTCTTGAAATAAAGTTTTTATCTGCTACCGTGCTCCGATGCTTTTGTTAATTCTTTAATTGGAGGAGAAAATGAACTTCAGAAAATTTGACGGTAATTTTGACAACATTGATTTCCTGAGCCTGCTTATGATCGACATAAACGGCTCAATCAGACACGTTACGCTTCCGAAAGGTTATATTTCAGACAAAATTTTTGAAAAAGGTATCGGTTTTGATGCATCGAACTTCGGGTACGCAAAAGTCGACAAGTCCGACATGGTCGCAAAACCCGATATGACGACAGCTTTCGTCGAAGAGAAGGAAGGACATACGATAGTCCATGTTTTCTGCGACGTTTATCTGACGACAGGCGAGCTGTTCGACCAGTATCCGCGCAGTATCGCGAAGAAAACCGCGGCTTACCTCAAGGAACAGAAGATCGCCGATGACGCTAAAGTCCTCATCGAGCTTGAGTTCCACGCTTTCGACAGCGTCCGCTATTCAAGCGAATACTCGCACAGCTTCTACGAAGTCCAGAGTCAGGAAGGGATCGGCCCGGACTATGACGATTCTCCGCGTTTCGGCATCCAGCAGGGCTACCACAGACTTGCTCCGGCTGACAAGTACTTCGACATGAGAAACGATATCGTCGCTGCAATGGGCGAAGTCGGAATCCCTGTTAAATACCACCATCACGAAGTCAGCGCTTCCCAGCTTGAAATCGAGCTCAACTTCATCAGCCTTGCAGAAGCAGGCGACAAAGTTGCTCTCGCTAAATGGATAATCGTAAGTGTTGCCAGAGAGCACGGGATTTTCGTAACGTTCATGCCGAAACCTGTTTACAACATCGCAGGAAACGGAATGCACGTTCACCAGTTCCTTGTCAAAAAAGACGCTTCGATATTTGTCGGTGACGGTCTTCACGGCCTTTCGAAAGAGGCTCTTGCCTACACCGCAGGTGTTCTTGACCACAGCCTTACCGGCTCGCTCCTTGCTTTCTCGAACCCGAGCACAAACTCCTACAAACGCCTTGTTCCGGGCTTTGAAGCTCCTGTCAGCGCAACGTTCGCGAAAGGATCCAGAGAAGCTTCGATCAGGATCCCCGGCTATCTTGCAAAAGGCGAAGAGAGGATCGAATACAGGACCGGTGACGCTACCGCGAACATTTACTATTTCCTGAGCGCAATGATCCTTGCAGGTGTTGACGGCATCAAAAAAGGCCGCGATCCGCTTGAAAGCAACTACCACGACAAGGAAAACGGCAAAATGTTCCCGCTCAACCTCAACGCTGTCCTTGACGGTCTCGCTGCCGACAACGAATACTTGATGCCTGCATTCCCGAAGGCTTTGATCGACCTCTGGATCAAGGCGAAAAAGGCGGAAGCAAGCTTCGTCTACAACGCTCCGACACCTCAGGAATACGAACTTTACTTCAATATCTAAATCTAAAATCTGAATTCTTCGCCGTGCGCTGATCGGCGTTGCGGAGACAATTTAATTCAATTTCAGTTCTCTATTCAAAAGTAGCGATTCTAACGTGTTCTTATAATTTGCAATTCCTTTGATTTCCAAGATTGTTGTGATCCTGTGCCCTGCATCTTTGCTGCTTGCGCCGCAGTGGTAGAGCCTTTCGTTTTCTGTTCTGAAATCAATAACGATATACCTGTCGTGGATTCGGCCCGAAGAAGCAATGAATTTTATATTTGTATTGGGATATTCTTTCAAAAAATCGTTGTATTCAGTGATTTTCAGCGGATTTTTCCCTTTGTTGTCGCTGATTATAGTAATTCGGACTCCTTTTTTCGCACTTGCGAGATGGTGCAGAGTTTTCAATCCCAAATAATCGTCAATTACAATGATGTTCTTTTCTGCAGTCCCGTAGATTTTCTGATACGCGAAATCTGCTTTGAATGGCTCACCGTCAAGAATCAGTATTTCCTCGTTTCTGATTCCCGTGTCGAAAAGTTTGATAAAATCTGACAATTCATCCTTTTTAACCATATTTTTTTCAATATCCTGAATTTTATCGGATAGTTTTTCCTGTTTGTTTTGGAGCAGCTTCAATTCTTCATAAGGCAAAAGCGGAGTGTTTTGCAAAATATAATGCGCCACTTCGACAAAAACTTCCATTATCAAAATGCTTGCTTCTATCGCTCTGTCTGTGTGCAGCACGGATGTCAGCATCGAAAGTCCATGTTCGGTGTAGACATAAGGCAAATATTTTGAGTACTTGCCCTGTTCCAATTCTAAGATGCCAATTTGGCATCTTAGAATTTCGTGATACTCCTCTCTTGAAATTTGAAAGCAGAATTTTGGTGGAAATCGCTTGATATTTCGCTTCATTGCCCTGTTGAGAGCAGCTGTTTCAACCCCGAAATAGGCGGCAATATCGCTGTCTAGCATGACGCGAAGACCGCGAATTTCGTAAATCTGAGATTTTACTTTTTCCCTGTCGATCTTGTTTAAGATTGTGGGCTCGTTTTTGCTAATGATTTCAAGTTGTTTTGACATGGCAATCCATCCTGTTTATTGTTAGTCATGCATTTCTCGTGGACAAAATACCACTTTTCCATCTTTGCCAAGCCAAAACTCAGGCATTATACGGATTTATTTCGAAAAATCTATGGTAATATTAGAAAAATCGAACTCTTATTTTGTTAAACCCTCTGGGAGCTTAGGTCTGCCCACCTGCAAAAATCAACCCCTTGCTTTGTGAGACATGGTGCTACTCAGTGCTTCTGACACCATGCTTTATCTCAAATTTTGATAATTTTAAGACTTATTCTTTGAAATTTTGATAATTGTAAAAATAAATCTTGATTTATTGACTAAAATATTTATTTTACTTCTCAATAATATTTCTTTGGAGTTTGAAATGGAGAAGGAAATTCTGATCCGCAGCGAACAAGATTCGCAAGCAAAACAAAGCATTCGACGAATATGAGAGAAATGCCTTCCGATTGCTCAGCAACGGCATTCTTGACAGCGTTCTGCAGGACAAGCAACAGCAGAAAATGGCGGTTTGCCACGACCAGATAGTATGGGGAAGGTCGCCAGTGCGCATAGATATCGCTGGCGGATGGACCGACACTCCACCCTATTGTCTGATAGAAGGCGGAGCGGTGGTAAACCTTGCTATAGAACTTAACGGTCAGCCACCTTTGCA
>CACZFE010000076.1 GCA_902780365.1 uncultured Spirochaetales bacterium | reverse complement strand
AAATGTCCGCTGCACAAGATGTCTTGAAGACGACCATGAGTGGAACGGGACCAAATGCGTCAAAAAACCGTAGAAGGAGGTCAAAATGAAAAAGTTTTTTGTCTTTTTGATGTGTTTAAGTTTGGTTGTTCTGGTTTCCTGCGGCGGCAGTGGGGATTCCGGCGGCAAAGAAGCAGAGAGCGGCAGCGAGGAAAGCCCTGACGAAAAAGAAGAGAGCGGCAGCGCGGAAAATTCCGGCAGCGAAGAATCAGACAGCGCTTGCATAACATCCGAGAAATACGGCATAACTTATTCCAAAAAGACTATTCTCGATTCATGCGCCAGCAAAATGGCCTCGGCTATTCATCCGGGATGTTCCTGGCAGGAAAGTGAAGAGAGTGTGAAAAAACGTATAGATGACATAGGAAAACTGCAGATCGTTTTTTATGAGACGGAGAATCCTCAGTGTTTCTATCCTGTTGAAAATGAATGGCGTAAATGTCCTGCGTTTCTTCCTGAATATTTGCAGATCAACAGAATTTCCGGATGTGAAGTTTACAGTATCGTCCCTGAATCAGACTGCATTGCACCGTGTGCTGACATATATTTTTGGACAGGCAACTACATGTTTCCGACAATTTATGTTGGAGCAGAGACTGAAGGCGGTGATTTTGCAAGAAGTTTCCGGTTTGACGGAACAGCATCTATCACCGCAGACTTTAAATTGGGAAGAAGCCAGGCCACAATTTTATGGACTGAGAGTGAGAAAGGTATCGAAACTGAAAGAAAAGCTGTTGCTACTATACGGATTGAAGAAGAAGAAATTCCCGATGTCGAATGTTTCTGGTCAGGTAAAGACCTGAGGTGCAATTAAAATCCGCAGCGATCTTCCTGCTTGTATGATAAAATTTATCACTCCGCAAACAGCGTTCCGGCTGAATTTCACGTTTAAAATTTGACTTTTCGGATTTCATGAGTATGCTGTCGCGGTTTTTTGGTTTGGGTCATTTATTTATGGAGATTTGTTATGAAAAGAACATATCAGCCGAGCAAAATTTCGAGAAAAAGAACTCACGGCTTCAGAAAAAGAATGAGAACCGCTGACGGCAGAAACGTCATCAAAGCACGCAGAAAAAAAGGCAGAAAGCTTCTTTCAGTTGCTATATTTGAAAAGTAGTCGGCGAAAATCTTTTGGTTTTTTCTTTTTCCAAACAGGATAAAATCAGAAAAGGTCATGATTATTTCCGGTTGAAAACTTCCGGAAATGTTTTTAAGACCAAACTGCTTGTCTTCAACTTCATGGAATCTGACAGAATGAGACTCGGTCTTATCGTCACGAAAAAAGTCGGTGATTCCGTCACGAGAAACAGAACGAAAAGGTGGATACGCGAGGTTTTCAGGCTCAACCGCGCCGCGTTCAAAAAACCGCTCGATTTAGTAGTAATTCCGAGAAAAAGCGAGTTCACTTTTGAGGATATCAAGCGAGATTTCCTCTATTTTGCGGAGAAATTCAATGGCAAAGTTTCTGATATTTCTCGTCAGTCTTTATAAAAAATTCCTTTCGCCCTACTTCGGCGGGCAGTGCAGATTTTACCCGACATGTTCGACCTACATGATCCAGGCGATCGAAAAATACGGCGCTTTCAAAGGCCTGGCTTTGGGAATATGGCGTATCCTTCGCTGCAATCCTTTAAACAAAAACTGTGGTTACGACCCTGTAAAATAGGAGTTTGACATGAACAAAAACTTCATAATCGCAATGGTCCTTTCTGTAGCGGTAATGTTCATCTGGAGCGAGTTTTTCGCCCCGAAACCCGATCCTGAAGCTGTAAAAAAACAGCAGGAGCAGGCCGAGCAGGCTGAAAAAGCGGATGACGGCGCGCCCAAGAACATAATCGTCACCGAAAAACCGGCTGCAAACGCGGGTGTTACAACAGCACAGCTTTCGGCAGACAAAACCAACCCTGAAAAAACTGGAAGCATTGCAAACGAAGCTCTTGAACTCACCTTCTCGACTTTAGGCGGAAAAGTCACTAAATCGCTCATCACCGAAGAGAGATACAAGTCAAAGGAAGTCGATCTTTCGGTCGGTTTGGCTCAGGGGACGTACTTTCCGGCAATGAGCTCGGTTTTCGGAGAAGAACCCGCTTACGAACTCGCTTCGCAGAGTGCCGACTCCGTCACTTTTGTCTATGAAAATCAAGGTGTTACCGAGCAGAAAACAATAACTTTGAAGGACAATTTCAATATCTCGGTCGCAAAAACGATAGTCAACAACGGCGAAAACGCAGTCGAATGGACTCCGGCAGTTTCTTTCGATTCGCAGTTTGAAAACTCCGACATTCTTTCATCCTACAACAAAAAGTTCAAGATCGTCGCCCAGAATGCCGACGGAAAGTTCGACGAACTCGAAGACAGCGGCGACATCAAGGACTTTTTCGAAGCAGGAGATTCGGTAAACTGGATAGGAGTGAACTACGGCTACTTCATTTTTGCGGTGATCTCGCCTGAAAACAGGCTCCACGCTGCGGCTGAGATCGATTCCAAGAAAAACCTTTCGCGCTTCACGGCGACGGCTGAAAAAATCATCGTAAATCCGGGCGAAAGCGTAACAAAAGAGTTTTCGGTATATTACGGCACGAAAGAGCGCGAACTGCTGAAACAGAAAGAACTCGGCCTTGAAAAAACCATCTCTTTCGGCTGGACTTCGTTCCTCGCAGAACCTCTTCTTCTCGCACTCAACTTCTTCTACGGCTTCCTCGGGAACTACGGTCTTGCGATAATCCTTCTCACGATCGTCGTAAAACTCCTTCTGTGGCCGCTTTCGAATGCAAGTTACAAGTCGATGAACAAAATGAAGGCGCTTCAGCCCAAACTGAAAGAACTTCAGGAAAAATACAAGGACGACAAGGAGACGCTGAACAAAGAGACGATGCTTCTCTACCAGAAAGAGAACATCAATCCGCTCGGCGGGTGCCTTCCGATGTTCATCCAGATGCCGGTTTACATCGCGCTTTACTACATGATCCAGAACGCGGTCGAGCTCTTTAACGCGCCGTTCCTGCCGTTCTGGCTCACTGACCTTTCCGAGAAGGACCCGTACTACATCATCCCGATCTCACTCGGTGTCATGATGCTTCTCCAGACAAAGTTCACACCGCAGACTGCCGACAACAAACAGGCAAAAATCATGATGTACACAATGCCGATAGTTTTCACCTGGATTTCGCTCATGCTTCCGAGCGGAATGACACTTTACTGGTTCGTCAACACGCTTCTTGGCATCGCGCAGCAGTTCTACGTCAATAAAAAATACAAAAACGCTTAAATAGTTTTTTGAAATTTTTGGAAAAACAAGTATAATACAGCGTTTTTTTAGCTATTTTTTGAGGTGATACCATGAAAAAATTCAGTTTTATCTGCATCATTATGGCACTTTTCGTTTTCACTGCATGCGGCGGAAGCTCGAAAAACGAAAACAAAAACGAAAATCCCGATTCAACCGACACCGTGAGCGACGATGACGGTGATGCAGCGGACACAGAACCTGACACTACGGACGCGGACACCACACCGGAACCGGCAGACGATTCCGACACCGATTCAGGAAAAGCATCTGAATGCACCGGAATATCCTTTGACTGGAGTGAATTGAAAAAATATTACTCCAACTATTTTGTTATCGGCGAAGATCCGAGTCTCAGATTGGAATTTCAGCAAAACGCGCAGGGAACCGTATCAGCCGGCGAATATGATCTTGGCAAAGGTTTCAACAAAAATTACAAAACCTGTTCGGAATGTCTCCTGGTATACGAGAATATTACTGAAGTCGCTACAAAAAAGCTGGATTATGAAAAAACTTTTTTCCAGGAAAGCGGGACTTTGAAGGTCGATTCCGTTGACGAATCCGGCAATATCAGAGGCTCTGTCGAAGCCAAACTTATCCAGGTAACAATCGATTATGACAAATACACTTCGACTCCGGTCGAGGGTGGCGAGTGCCTTGAGATCGAAACAGCCTATTTCAACACCGGATCATGCACTCCCGACTGTGACGGGAAAATCTGCGGAGACGACGGATGCGGCGGAGAATGCGGCAAAGGCTGCGGGGAGCTTGCATGCAATGCGGAACAGAATGCTTGCGTCCCGTATGAATGCGAACCGCTTGAGTTCGAAGATGAGGTCAGAATTATGCAGCAGTCAGCGTTTTATTACTATGTCACTTACGCTGCCGGAAATGCGGCGGGAAACACATCTCTCCGTGATCAGCTTATAATCGGTTTCAACGAATTGACAGAGCTTCAGACCGGAACAGTCACTCTCTCGCTTGGTATAACTGGTTGCGCATACTGCATGAGTTTCGCGGAAGACATGGATTCCAACGGTCATCAGAACAAAACCTATTCTCAGGAGAGCGGTGAACTTGTTTTCGAGGAGGTAAACGAGGGAACAATGGAATCGCGCGGACACGGACATTTCAGACTTGTGGAATACAACGACAATAAGGTTCCGCAACCAGGCGGGAAATGCTACGAAGTCTCCAATTTCAAATGGAACACTATGAATCACGACAACTAATACATTATAAGCCTCTCCATTATGGCGAGGGAAAAGCGACCGTCATTCTGAGCTTTAGCGAAGAATCTCAGAGATGTTTCGCTAAAGCTCAACATGACGAGGGCATGTGTTGTCGGAGCGCGGGCGGCTCGCCCGCAGAATCTCGGTTGGTGAGCCTGTCGAACCAAAAACTTGCCTTTCCAGCGACAATCTTTAGAATTTTTCGTTTTTTGATGACTTAATTTGAAGACAAAATGATTCCGCAACGCAACGCAACGCAACGCAACGCAACGCAACGCAACGCAACTAATTAGAAATCGTATGGCCGTTTTTGAAAAGTCAAGTATTTTCTTTAATATTTTTCACATTTTATTAATTTCCACGAGGTAAAACCATGAAAAAAACCTGTTTGATTTTTGCGATCTTTTTGCTTTTCACTTTTGTAAGTTGCGGCAACTCAAAAAGCGATAACAAAAATGATGAACCCGATACGGGAGAAGCAGTTACTGACGGAGATACATATTCAACAGATACTGAACCCGCAGACACAATGCCGGACGATATTTCAGATACGGATGAACTCGGTGAACTCACCTGCAGAAAAGATGAAGATCAGGAGTATTCTTACCTGTCTTTTCCTAATAATGATTTTACAAGATATGAAATATGCAAAGCCGGATGTGACCAGTCAACCGGGAAATGCAAATCATGGAAAGATCCGTACACTGGAATAGTCTGGTCTCATTTAAAATTAGGAAAATATAATCCGCATTGGGATGAAGCAGTTTCTTACTGCGACAACCTTTCTTTAGACGGATATGATGACTGGAGCCTGCCAACCGTTAACGACTTGAGAACTCTTATAATAAACTGTCCCGGAACGGAAACAGGGGGAGAATGCAAAATCGGCGAAGGAGACGGCTTGTCCTGTAACAGTAGCGACTGGACATCGGCGTGTGGTGGCTGCGGTGCAGATAACGGAACCGGAATATACAATAAATTCGGTAGGATAACAACTGGAGATCTTGTATTTTGGTCTTCCTCTATCGTATCAGGTTCTGGGACCATGGCCTGGGTGGTTAATTTAAGTTCGGCGAAAATATATAATGAGAGGACTAATTGGCATTCTTTCGTCCGCTGTGTCAGGTATTCGATGAACGAAGCAGAAAAATGTGAAGCTGCAGGCGGAAGTTGGAATGAAACAGAAAATACCTGCACAAAGACGACAAACTGTACCGATTTGCCGGAGAATGCTGAATGGAACGGCGATGATTCCTACACTCAGACTTTTACCGGCGGCATTTGGAATGGAGAAATTTCAACAGAATTCAACGAAGAAGCCGGGATATGCCATTTCAAATGTAAAGAAAATTATTTTTTCAATTCAAATAAATGTTTAAACCCGTGTGATTCGAATCCGTGTGATTCACTTGAAGCTATTACAGACAGGACTTGTGTTGCCTACGATTACAAACAATATTCCTGCGGCGGTAAAGATCCGTCAAGCGGTATCACATGGTCGGCAAAAGCACAACAAGCTATGAATTGGGATAATGCCGGAACATACTGCGGCAATTTGAGTGAAGACGGACATACCGACTGGAGACTGCCGACAATCAACGAGCTGAGGACGCTTATCCAGAATTGCAGCAAAAATGAAATGCCGAACGGTTCTTGTGCTGTTAATGATCCGGATTGTCTGGCACTCAGTTGCTGGACATCGGAAACATGCGGTTCTTGTCTTGATAGCAACAATAAGGGGCCGTACAGCAAATTCGGTGATACCGATCAGTCCTGGTGGTCTTCCTCTAACAACACTGATGATACAAACTACGCATGGATCGTGGATTTCTATAGAGGAAGCGTACGTAGACACAAGAAGACTTACGACTCATTTGCCCGCTGTGTCCGCAACGCCGATTAGCGCACGGTTTTGCAAAATAAGGGGTTGATTTTTCAAGAGATTTTCACGAAATTTTTTATTTATTCTCTATAACCAGCAGATCTTTCTTCAAATCAAGAGAGAGTATCGTTTCCAACTGCCTTTTCGCGGTATCGCGGAGTTTCAAGAGTCTCTCTTTTTGAGAAATTTTCTGCTCAATCAGAATAGCGTTATAACTTTCAAGGTTCGCAAGAACCAAAAGATGCGGAATATCGGCATAATCCCTGATGTTTCCGCTTTTATCAGGATTCGTGTTGCGCCATTCTTTCGCGGTTCTTCCGAAAAGAGCGACATTCAGCAGGTCAGCCTCATCGGCATAAACAAAGTTCTGTTGCTCAATAGTGAGATCGGGCAAAAGCAGATTTTCTTTGACTGCATCAGTATGAATTTTGTAATTCAGCTTTGAAATTTCCCGATTCAGATTCCAGTTGAGTGAAAGACGGCTGTTTTCATCGGATTTGAGACGACGGTAGTCCTTCATTATATAAAGCTGAAACTCAGGTGAAATCCAAGTGGCGAATGACATTGCAATATTGCTGTGGGCGAAAGTGCCGCCACCGTAACGACCCGACTTTGAAACAATTCCCTTTGCATTCATCTGCTCAATCCATTTTGTCGGAGTCATCACAAAACGGTTCAAGCCGGCTTCGTTTTTAACCGCCTCGAATTGCACACGGTTAAAATCAGGATTGTGAAGAATTTCCCAAACAGCGAGAAATTCAATCGTATTTCTGTTACGCATCCAATTCTGGATAACAAAACGAGGATCATCTTCGTTTCGGTATTTTGCGATATCGGTTGGTTGATTTTTCACAAATTCTTTACTTCCCTCTCAGTAAGTCTGCGCCTGCCAGCTCCCCCGAAGTGGGAGCCATGCGATCGTGAATGTAAAAATTCTTTACATTTTATTTTTTTAATTCCGAAAACTTAAAGATTTTTGCCTTTTTCCCGATTTAAACCGCTTTTTTGGTGGTGGCACAACTTTTGCTTTCCCTCTCAGCCTTTTGTTTTTTTAAGTGCGATTAGTAACCTTATATTTTTTTGGAGGATTTCAAAATGGCAGCAAGAGAAATTAAACCTGCTGACGGCAAAATGTTGGTTTTCTTTGTTGGTATGGGTGCAATCACATCCACAGTTCTCACCGGTATCTTCAACATCAGAAAAGGACTTCACAAACCGATCGGCTCACTCACTCAGATGGGACACATCAGACTTGGCAAAAGAACGGAAAACCGCTCTCCGCTCATTAAGGAATTCGTTCCGCTTG
>CACZFE010000075.1:7847-13501 GCA_902780365.1 uncultured Spirochaetales bacterium | reverse complement strand
CCTTTCCGTCTGTTCCGTTAACGCCGGGTTCACCCTGTTCGCCTTTTGAACCCTGAGGACCCTGCGAACCGTTTTTACCGCCGCAGACATATTGAGTGTTTGTAACTTCGCTTTCATCAAGTTCGCCGTTTTTGTTCGTATCGATTCCGACTTCGATTTTCACACCTGTGCTGTTCGGACAGTTTGCACCTTTCGGCTCATCTGAAATTTTCGCAAGAGCATTTTGCCCGTTGCTGCCGTCGTTTCCGTTGCAGGCATACTTTGTCTGGTCAGCCTCGACTTCATCATCGTCAAGACTATTGTTGGCGTTTTTGTCATTGCCGACTTCTATTTTGATTCCTCCGTTTTCGCAATTTTCGCCGGGAGCCTCGACAGAAGTTCTTGAAACGGCTTTTAGACCATCAGCTCCGTTGCAGACATACTTTGTGTCCGAACCGACAACGACTTTGATACCTCCTGCACTTCCGCACATTCCACCGGCCGGTTCCTCAGTGACCGAAACTGCAGGTGCAGCACCGTCAGAGCCGTCAATTCCGTTGCAGACATACTGCGTGCTTTTGATAACATCTCCTTCATCAAAAACATGGCTCTCGTTCGTATCTTCTATGATCTCAATCTTAGCTCCGCCATTATCGCAGTTGGTGCCAGCCCCTTCTTCCGAAACATTTACAAAAACATCTGTTGCTGAAAGAACCGCTACAGAAAAGAAAAATAAAATAAAAACTAATTTTCTCATATTGACTCCTTGTTAAAAAAACCAAAACAATAACACGATATCATCTTTAAATCAGAGAAAAATTCAAGTTTTGGAGCCTAAACCGCAAAAATTATTTTTTTCTTAAACTTTTTTATTGAAAAAAAACTTTTTCGGGTTACAATCCTTATTGCGTTTGAGTTAATTTGGCATTTTTAGATAAGTTTTATTTTTGGAGGTTTGAGATGAAAAAAATGTTTTTTGTATTAGTTGCAGCTCTTTTTGTGTTTGTTGCATGCGGAGACGATCCTAATCCTGTTCCAGTAAATCCCGACACCGAAGCTCAGGAAGAAGATGAAGATACTGCTACTGTCGATGAAGACACAGTTGAAGTTCCTGACGAAACACCTGACGAAACACCGGTTGATGACGGTTGCGCTCAGACAGAAGGTCTTGCTTGCACCACCGATACAGAATGCGGCAACTGCATGATTTGCGTTACCGGCGGAAAATGTGCAAAAGGTTGCAAAAGCGATGACGACTGCACGATGCTTCCTGGTCTTCACTGCAACACAAAGCTTGCACGCTGCGTAAACATTTACGCTTCGAGCAAAGCATGTTCAGATGCAAGCTGCCCGACAGGCTGCTGCTATGCAGACAAAGGTCTTTCCGGCCTTAAATGCGCTAAAGAAGCTTCTCCTGCTACATGCGGTCTCTGCCAGAACGGTGAAGTTTACTCTCCTGAAGATTCTAAATGTCTTCCGGCTGCATGCTCCTCGACAACAGACAACTGCCCGACACTTAATGCAGGATCTACCAAACCCGAACCGAAATGCTTTGAGTGCAAATCAGGCGAGCTTGTATGCTCCGCAAAAACTTCGACTTCAGGATGCTCGGCTGGCACAGTTATCAACGCAGCACAGTGTGTTCCGGCTGGTCAGCAGTGTGTTGAAGGTGTAAGCGAATGCTGCTCCGGTATGCCTTGTGTTCAGGGTTACTGCTACTAATTTAATCCGAATCGATTTCTCCTAAATTCCCTCTTTTTTGATTTTTCTTGAAATAAACTCTCTTATCATTAGATTTACGCGGTTTTTTTAAAGGAGTGTTTTTATGTACAGTTTACTTATTTCTTTAGGTATCGGCATTGCTGTCGGTCTGATTATCGGTTTTGCGGTAAATGCCGGTCTTGGAATTTTTCTCGGTCTTTTCGCTTTTTTCGCTGCGTTCATCTTCTTCCAGAGGTTTTTCTCAAAAAAGCTTCAGGCGGTTTTCATGGCTGCCAATTTCGAAATCCAGAAACAGCAGTTCGACCGCGCCATAGAGGCTTTGAAAGAAGGTTACCGCTACAACAAATATGCTTTTCTAGTTCAGGCACAGATCGACACGCAGATAGGAATCATCCTCTATTCGCAGAAGAAGTTCGGGGAAGCATACAAGTATCTCAAGAACTCGAACCCGAGAATAATGATGGGATATCTGATGTATATAATCGGCTGCATCAAAAACAAAAAAACCGAAAATATCGACAAGAACATCGACCTTCTCATCCGCTTCAACAAAAAGGATCCTTTCGTATATTCGGCCATTGCATACATATATGAAGAAGAACTGAATGACCGCGACAAAGCTCTTGCAACTCTGACGAAAGCAGCTAAAATCATGCCTGACAACCCGAAAATCAAGGAACATCTTCTTGCTTTCCAGAACAACAAAGAGTTCAAAATGGAAAAGTACGGCGAGCAGTGGTATCAGCTCATGCTTGACAGAAAGGGACTCGCACGTCTTCAGAACAAGATGATCAAGAACCAGCAGAAAAGCATGGGTGTCAAAACATACACAAGATAATTCGGAACAGCTATGGATCTATCAATTCTGGAGAAACGCGGGATCGGCTTGAAAATCGCCGAATCGCTTAAAAGAGAACCTGAACTTCTCGAAATTTCGCTGAGGATCCTCGAGAAAGCCGATTTGAACACGAATTCATTCAAGAATTTTATCCGCTACACGCGTGAAATCGGGCTTCGTGAAGGAAAACCGTTTGACGAAATATTTGAAAAAGAAGGCCTTTTCGCAATTCTGAATAACGAAAATATGTCCGGAAAAACAAAAGGCGAAGAACTTATGAACCGCCTCTACAACCTGCGTTATCCGCTTTGGAGTAAAAAGCAGGCGAACTTTCAGAAACTTCGGAACAAGTTCCGCGCCGAAACAGGAGGAGAGATAATTTTCCCCGATTTTGCGGAAGGAAACAGTTTTAAGATTTCCTTCACAATCAAAAATGGAACTGATATCGAAAAAATCGAGGAAACCATCGCCAAAGCCATGCCGCTTCTTGAGGAATCGCTCATGGAAATAAAGGAAAACTCTTAATCGGAGGCTAAAAATGGAAGAGTACAGAGGTTATGTCCAGGTTTACACCGGAAACGGCAAAGGCAAGACGACAGCGGCTTTCGGACTCGCTCTGAGAGCGGCTATGTCAGGCAAAAAAGTGTTCATCGGACAGTTCGTCAAAGGGATGCCGTACAGCGAACTCAAAGCACCCGAATACATCAGAAACATAGAAATCAGGCAGTACGGCGCAGACTGCTTCATCGTCAAGGCTCCGACTGAGCACGACATTAAAATCGCGAAGGACGGCCTTCAGGAAATGGCTGAAATACTCAAAAGCGGGAGATACGATGTCGTCATTATGGATGAAGCCAACATCGCCCTTTTCTTCAAGCTTTTCTCAGCAGAAGAACTTATCGAAGCTGTAAAAAACCGTGCGGAACACGTTGAAGTCGTCATCACAGGAAGATATGCGCCGCAGGAAGTCATCGATCTCGCCGATCTCGTCACCGAAATGAAAGAAATAAAGCACTACTACACGAAAGGCGTCGAAGCAAGAACCGGAATTGAAAAATAGCGATCTTATTCACCAATAAAATCAGCTCTCCGTCATAAAATTTCAAAACCAGCAAACAAAATCGCCAAAACTCTTGACTTGAAGCGCTTTCGGACTAAAATTTTCCGTTTTTTAGGAGTATGCTATGGAAAAAGAAAAGACAAACAATTTAAAGACAATAAGGGAACAAAGACTTATCAGTAAGACAGAACTTGCACGCGAGGCTGAAATTTCGCTCGTAACGCTCGACAGAATCGAAAAAGGTTACGACTGCCGCCTTGCCACAAAGAGAAAGATTCTCGAGGCTCTTAAAATGACCCTTGAGGACAAAAACGATGTGTTTCCTGAATAAAAACAATAGAAACAACGGAGATTAAAATGAAAAAATTCCAGTTTACAGGTTTGATTTACACACTTTTCCTTGCATTTTTTGCAGTTTCCTGCGCCGGTGCAAAAGGCGAAGCGGAAAAAACGATAGACTCCTATGTCGAGCTTCTCAGAGCGAAAAATTTCGCAAAAGCATGGGAAATGCTTGATCAGGAATCCCAGGAAATCGTCGGCCAGAAAAAGTTCATGGAAGATGCACAGAATATTTCCGGCAACGCAATGTTCCTCAAAAACAAACCGATAAAAATCAATGAAACTGGTGACAAGGCGATCATGGAAACCGAATATACCGGTCAGAAAGTCGCTTTCAACAAGCTTCCCGATGCAAAAATCACGTACTACGCAAGCAAAAACAACGGAAAGTGGCAGGTCAGACTTCAGGAAAGGATTGACCAGATCAAGGAAGAGCAGAAACGCGATTCCATCGAGATTCCTATTGATCCTGAACTCATCGAGACAGCTAAACTTTACAAGGACAAAATCGAAGTCAAGAATCTCCGCAACGGCGAAGTCGGTGACGGCCCAACAGCTCAGTATATGATGGATGCAACAGTTAAAAACAACACCGACAAACCGCTCAGTTACGTCGGCGTTCTCGTAAAATTCATGGACGATGCTGAGCAGAAAGTCCTTTTCGAGAAAACTTTCTTCGTCATCTACACCCGTCAGATCGAAGAGATTTACCCGATCCAGCCCGGTGAAGAGAGAAACATCATCATCCCGGGCTATGATGCAGGCGACATTGACGGCAACTGGACAGGTAAACTTCAGTGGGAAGTCAACGCAGTTAAAGTCGCAACTCAGGCTGAACTTATAAAAATCGAAGATCTCAAACTTCCGAAAAAATAATGCCCATAAGCGAAACAGTCTCATCTCTCATCACAAAAATAGAAAAGTTAGACCACGATTTCAATATGTATTTCACGGCGCAGGAGAAGCGTCCTCCGCTTCAGGCACTTGAAAACATGAAGAAGGAGATCTCTCTTCTGATGAGGACGGCAGCGATCTCCCAGAATCTGGTCGAACAGAACCTCGCTTCGCAGCTTATAAACCGCTTCACGACCTACCGTCAGAAATGGGAAAGATGCGTCCGCGACATTGAGGAAGGACGTGCAAAACCCGGAACAAAGTTCTTCGGCGGCTTTGGAAGCAGCGATCTCTCCGATTTGAAATCGGCTGCCGATTCTGTCGAAAGACGTGATGCCGAGGCTTTCGCAATGAGTGCAATGATTGACAATACTGCCAACAAATTCATCGAGTTGAGCAAAAAATACTCAAACAAATCATACAGTTTCGACGCAGTGGCCGAAATGCTCACAAAGAAAATCGGTGATGTCCGCGAAAAATTCGGCAACAACTTTTCGTTCGATGTCTACTACGAAGACGGCAAAGTCAAAATCAAGCCTGTAAGAAGGTAAAAACACCATTATACAACATAGAGACGTTTCAGAAACGTCTTTTCAGGTTAATTTTTGCTGTATTTGTCAACGTTGAAGAAGCGCTGGACTTTGAATATTTCAGAAGCCATCGCGCCGTCGAATGTGCCTGAAAAGAGAACGTGCTTGTCTGCAAGCATAAGAACTTTCTGAGCAGTCCTTTTTATTGAAAGAAGTTCGTGTGTTACAATGAAATATGTAGTTCCCAGCTGCTCGTTGAGCTTGATGAAAAGCATATCAAGATCGCGTGCCG
>CACZFE010000075.1:0-7818 GCA_902780365.1 uncultured Spirochaetales bacterium | reverse complement strand
TGCCGTTACAGGGTCAAGACCGGCCTGGGGCTCGTCGAAAAAGATGATGTCGGGGTCAAGGACAAGCGCTCTGGCCAGAGCTCCCCTCTTTTTCATACCGCCTGAAAGCTCCTGAGGAAACTTGTCACGGTGTTTGTAGAGATTGACCATCGCAAGTTTCTCGTCAGCTATATCCTGAGCCGTTTTTCTCGAAAAATCAGGATAGTGCATCGTTATCGGAAGCATTATATTTTCTTCAAGAGTGAGCGAGTTGAGCAAAGCGGAATTCTGGTATAATATGCCTATTTTCTTATAGAAATCCGAATTTTCAGGCATCGGGTGAACAATTTCTTCTTCGTGGAAGAAAATTTTTCCGCTTATCGGGGGATTGAGACCGACAATCGCCTTCATCAAAGTCGATTTGCCGCATCCCGACTCGCCTAGAACGACGAACCGCTCCCCCTTTTCAATCTGGAATGTGACATCCTCGAGAATCGTCCCGGCACAGTAACCGGCAGTGAGATTCTCGGTTCTGAGCATTATTTCCCGGGACATTGACTTTTAAGCGACTCCGAAAGATTGGTATTGTGACCATAAGCCTTGTCAAACTGTTTCGAGAACTCGGCAGCAAGTTTTTCAGCTCTCGCCTTGAACGCCTCTTTGTCGCTCCAGGTGTTTATCGGGTCAAGGATCGAACTTTCGACACCCGGGCAGCTCTTCGGGATCATGACATGGAAAAGTTTGTCTTCCGCATATTCCGATTTTTCGAGTTCGCCGCTGATCGCAGCCGAAACTATCGCTCTCGTGATGTTGATATCCATTCTTTTGCCGGTTCCATAAGCGCCGCCGCTCCAGCCTGTGTTGACAAGGTAGACGTTGACGCCGTGCTTTTCCATCTTCTTGCCGAGAAGCGAGCTGTAATCGTCAGGATTTCTCGGCATGAAAGGTGCACCGAAGAATCTCGAGAACGTGCTTACCGGCTCGACGATCCCTGTTTCCGTGCCTGCAAGTTTGCTTGTATAACCCATGAGGAACCAGAGCATAGCCTGCTCTTTCGTAAGTTTTGCGACAGGCGGAAGAACGCCGTTTGCGTCAGCAGTGAGGAAAATTATCGTCGAAGGATGCGAGCTTACCGAACTTTCCTTGATGTTCGAGAGGAATCTCAAAGGATAGCTTGCACGCGAGTTTGCCGTGTATCTCTCATCGTCAAAATCGATCGTTCCGTCAGGGTAGATCATACAGTTTTCGATCATAGCGCCGTGTTCCATGTAGTCAGCCTCGTGGAAAACCGCGTTGTAGATCTCGGGTTCTTTCTCTTTGTTGAGGTTGATGAGTTTCGCATAGCAGCCGTTTTCGAAATTTGCGATGCCGCTATCGTTCCAGCCGTGCTCGTCGTCGCCGATGAGCTTTCTTGCCGGGTCAGCCGAAAGTGTCGTTTTGCCTGTGCCGCTAAGCCCCAGCATGAGGGCGCTGACACCGTCCGCACCTTCGTTCGCGCTGCAGTGGAGCGGAAGGATGCCGCATTCCGGCAGATAGTAGTTCATAACGGTGAACATAAGTTTTTTGCAGCTGCCGAGGTATGCCGAGCCGAAAACGACGCCGAGCGAATTCTCAAAATCCATGACTATCGCCATATCGCTCGATTTGCCGTTCGGAAGCATTCTGATGCGGTTTCTGTATTTTTTCTCGTCAAGTTTGTCATAGGGAATAACGAGAAGTGTGAATTTCTTGTCAAAAAGGACGCTTTTTTCGATGTTTTCGGGAACAGCCCTGAACATATTGTCGGCAAAAAGCGAAGTGTATGCGCGGTCTGTTACTGTTCTTATCGGAAGAGCGTATGAAGCGTCAGCGCCGATAACTCTGTCGGTAACAAAAAGGCTGTCTTTTTTGGAAAGAGCGGCAAGCGCATCCTCAAAAAGCATGTCGAAAGTTTCCTGAGATACGGGAAGGTTGTTCGGGGAAGTCCAGTCAACTGTTTTTTCAGTTTTGGAATTCTTGACGATAAATGTATCTTTCGGGCTTCTGCCGGTCGATTCCGCCGGAGTCCAGACTGCCAGAGCACCGGTTTTCGTAACGAAAACTTTCTCTTTCGTTACTGATTTGTGGATAAGCATTTCCCTTGACGGGTTTACGAAAACTTTTTTGTGAGAACTGAGAAGCTGTTCAAGCCCTGCTTTGAAATTCATCTTTTAACTCCTTAAAATATTGATAAAAAACGTGAATTTTCAGAAAATTTGTTCATCGAAACGACCAATCAGTATCCGCCTTGGAACAGACAGAACAGACTAATCAAAAGTGTTATTCGTTCCGGTCCAGATTTTGTGGAAGTATTCGCCCATCTTCTCTCCGATGAAGCGCATAGCTTCCATATCGTCTGTGTCGAAACGGCTGCTTCCCTTTTTGTTGATAAGTTCGAGAACACCGAAAGTGATGTTCGTTTCGAGCGATTTTATAGGAACGCAGACGATTGAATTGGTCTCGTAACCGATTTTCTCACTTATATCCTTGAAGAATCTCGGGTCCTTCTGAACATCACCGACAGCAACATAGCAGCTGTGTCTTGCAGCAAAACCTACAAGACCCTGGCCTACGCGGACTTTGATGCCGAGGACAGAATCAGCCTTCGGACCGCGGCACGAAACGAATTCCATATCGGTCGTGCTGAGATCGGATCTTGCAAATGAACCGCTTTCGCACGGTATATATTTGAGAGCCAGATCAAGGAAGAAATCTATTCCCTTCTGCTGAGGGAGATCCCATCCGTCCATGACTTCGGTGAAAAGATCTGCAAGAAGCTCGTCCTTCGGAGTTATCTTATCTGCAACCCATGACGACTTTTTCTCTTCAACAAGGTCTCTAATATCAGTGGTATTCGCCGGATCGACTTCCCTGAGGTAAAATTTTCTTCTGGAATCTGTGTCGGTAACAACAATCAGACCGTTCTCCTTGACATCGCAGAGTATGTGTTTCATGCAGTCGGCAAGACCTCTGTTAGTGAGCGCCTCTTTGAGCGCCTCCATGTAATCCTGACTTTCCGACATAACAACGACACCCTTCGGGTTGCCCGGCATCGGAATAAAGACTTCAAATTTAGCCATAATGTTCTCCTTATAAAGAATAACTCCTACAAAAAACACGGCATTAAACACCAAAACCGGAAAAATTTCAAATATTATTTCACTTGAAAAACGCGATATTCTCCGAAATCATCTTTTCAAGGGCTTTCCTCGCCCTGAAAAGACGAACTTTGAGAAGGTTTTTGTCTATGCCGATAAGTTCAGCCGCCTCCGAATGCTCCATCTCCTGCAGGTCAATGAGAGTTATGACTTCGCAGTATGGAACGGGAAGCTCCGAAATCAGTTTCCTCAGCATTTTCGCACGGTCCTCACGGATGAGCCCGAGTTCGGCCGGAATCTCGGACGAAAGCTCGAAACTTTCGAGATCATCTAAACTTACATGCTTTCCGCTCTCCGAGATAAAATCAATGTAAGCATTTTTGATTATCGTCCATATCCATGTCGAAAAAGAGGATTTTCCTTCGAATTTCCCGATATTTATAAACGCTTTTACAAGTGCTTCCTGATAAATTTCCTCGGCCGTGCCGCGATTTCCTCCGCAAATCGACATGGCGAACGAAAAAAGCTTGCCTTCTGTCGCCTTGACGAGATCGCTGAAAGCTTTCACGTCACCTGCAACAGCCCGCAGGACAAGCGCTTTTTCGTCAAAGCTGTTCATTTTGCGGAAGAAACAGGCTTGATATTGAGATTTATTCCGGCATCTCTCAGGAAAATTTTTATCGCTTTACGTTTTGTCTCGCGGAGATACCATTTTTTGAATTCGTAAGGCATGAAAGCACTTTTTACGCCGTTAATTATGAGATCGAGAATGTTCTGTGCGGAAAGATTGAAAGTTTTGTATATCAGATAGTATTCGTCTGTCATGCTTGTATTTGTTATCAGCCTGTTGTCGGTGTTGAGGGTAACGCGCAGACTCAGATCCAGGTAAAATTTCACAGGATGTTCCGAGATATTTTTGACTGCTCCCGTCTGGACATTGCTCGAAGGACAAAGCTCAAGCGGAATCCTGTGGTCGTTGACATAATTCAGAAGATCACCGTCCTCGCGAAGTCTGACACCGTGGCCTATTCTATGCGCGCCGCAGTAGTGAAGTGCCTGATGTATGCTGTCGGGACCGTAAGCCTCACCGGCATGAATAGTGACGTTGACGTTGTTCGAAAGAATGAGCGAAAACGCCCCGAGATGGTCACGCGCAGGGTAGTTGTATTCAGCTCCGGCAAGGTCGAAGCCGACGACGCCGCGGTGTTTGAAAGCGACGGCAAGTTCGGCCATTCTGAGGCTGACGTCGGGCGAAATGTTGCGCATTCCGCAGACGATTATACCGCTGTGCACACCGAAATCGCGCTGTCCCGCCTGAAGTCCTTCGATTACCGCCTCAAGAATTGCAGGAAGGGAAAGACCTTTCTGCGTGTGAAGTATCGGCGAATAGCGGACTTCAAAGTATTCGACATTTTCTTTGGCGCAGTCTTCGGCCAGTTCGTATGCGGCGCGGTAAAGATTTTCCCTTGTCTGGAGGACCTTCAGCGTTATTTCGAAACCTTTGAGATATTCATTCAGCGATGCATGGATTTTACCAGGTCCGATAAGCTCGCGGAGTTCCTCGATCGAACCGACACCGAGATCGATTTTGTCTTTTTTCGCCAGTTCCCAGATCGTTTCAAGACGGAGCGAACCGTCAAGATGGACGTGAAGGTCTGTTTTCGGAAGTTTTGCGAAAAATTCCCTTGTCAATCCGCTGGCAACAGACAAAGTGTCATCACCTTTATTTTTCAATCCATTACTTTGCACTCTTTGACCTCCATGTCGAGCATATTAGCATAGCCGTCGACCTTGAGTTCCTCACCGATGCGGATGTTGCTCGTGTAGATGTTGACTTTGCCTTTCGTCGAATCGGGTTCCTTAATGTAGCAGATTTCAAGTATCTTGCCGTTTTCATCGAGTTTGACTTTCGATCTGTAGAGTTTGTCGTTGTTCAGATAGTAAGTTTCGCTTTTAGAGGAAACCGACGAGCCCTCGAGCTGCAGGATAAAATATGTGACATAACCGTCTTCATCGGTATTCGAGGAATTGTCGGCAAAGAAAATCTGGATTATCGGAACTTCATGGCCCGAAGTAAGGGTCAGATTCTTTTTGATAGCCCAGGATGCCGAATTAACAGAAACCGTTTCGCCAAGAAGATTGAGATAGGTCAGAAGACCTGAACCGTAGTTTATCGTTTCGGCATTGCCGTCGTTTATCGTGCCGAGGAATGAAAAGTTGACATCCCAAACGGCAGATGACTCGTCTTCGTCGGAAATCTCGTCCTCGTCTTCATAATCCTTGTAATATGACTCGCTGTCATTCTGAAAATCCTCGACATCATATTGTTCGTCTGAATTCTGTATGCACGAAATCAGAAACAGCGAAAAAATCACGGTTGAAAAAATCAAAAAAACTTTTTTCATAATCGCCTCCGAAAAAACAAAATCCAATTATTATAGCGAAACTGATTTTTTCCGCAAAAAGATTTTTTCCGCGGCATCGGAAAACAGCGGAGAAACTCACCTGAACAGACAAAAATCTTGCTTTTTCAACTTTTCTGACTAAACTCTCCGCGCTAATGGTTTTTTGAACAGTGGAAAGTCTCCTTGTTCAATGTATTGGACTTTATACCCGTAAGGAGGAATTATGGAAAGAAAACACTACGAGCTTACTGCTATCCTCAAGCCGGAAGGCGGCCCGGAAGCAATCAGGCAATTCGCTGAGCGTGTAGACGCTATCGTCAATGATTTCGGCGGCAAAATCGTTTCCCTTCATTCATGGGGCGAAAGAAAGCTTGCTTACGAGATCAAAAAGAACCTTAAAGGACATTACCTGCTTTTCGACATCATCGGAAACGGTAAAATGGTTGAAGAAGTTGAAAGAAACTTCAACATTTGGGAAGTCGTTCTCAAGTTCATGTCGGTAAGAGTAGACAAAGTCGAGAATCTCGACGAAATGCTCGAATCGGCAAAAGGAATCGCGTCCCTTTTCGACAAACAGGAAAAGAAACCTGCTGCAGAACAGGCTTATGAAGAGGGAAGAAACGGTTTCGAAGATACCAGAAAATACAATGAAGAGCTTCAGAAATCACTGAGCAATGCCGGTGAGGAAGAAGAAGACGTAACACTTTAATTTAAGGAGAAAATCATGGCTTCATACAAAAAAAGAAAAGTCTGCCGCTTCTGCCTTCACACTGAAGTTGAACCGGATTACAAAAATGTAGACCTTCTTCTCAACTACATCACAGAGAGAGGCAAAATAATCCCGAGAAGAATCAGCGGCGTATGCGCAAAACACCAGAGAGAGCTTTCGAGAGAGATCAAAAGAGCAAGATCGATCGCGCTCCTTCCCTACACCGTAACAGGAAGATAGGAGGTCAAAATGAACGTTATACTTGCTAAAGACGTTGAAAAACTCGGCAAAGCCGGAGAAGTCGTAAAAGTAAAAGACGGCTATGCACGCAACTACCTTATTCCGCAGGGATTTGCACTTGTTGCAAACGAAAAAAGCGTAAAACAGCTTGAGTTCAACAAAAGAATGATCGAAAAGAAGATCAATGTCGAACTTGCAAAGGCTAACGACCTCGCTTCAAAACTTGCTGCATGCGAAATCAAAATCAGCAAGAAAGTCGGCGACGAAGGCAAACTTTTCGGCAGCGTTACAAGCAGAGAGATCGGCGATGCACTCAAAGAAAAAGGCTTTGAGATCGACCACAGAGACCTCATCATCGACTCGAACATCAAGAAAAGCGGCGTTTACGAAGTCGAAGTCAAACTTTTCAGAGAAGTTCGCGGCGTTTTCAAACTTTTTGTAGTTTCTGAAGACAGCGAAGAAGCTCCGGTTCAGGCAGCTGAATAACTTTTTCAATCTTTTCCGTCGCATACCTGATTCTCAGTCAAAAAATTGACATTTTAACGTTCCGCATTACAATATTTGCGTTTTTTTATTGACTTGATTTAAAGGAAAACATTCATGGAAAACTCGTCTTTAAGGGTATTGCCCTCAAACATAGAGATAGAAGCAGCCGTTCTCGGATGTATACTCAACGACGGCAAACTTTACAGCGAAACCATCGCAGGCTTCGGCATTATGCCTGAAGACTTCTCTCAGGAGCGCCATGCCGCGGTATTCCGCGCTATCAAGGCTATTTCCGAATCGCAAAAAACTCCGGATGTCCTCACTGTTATCGAGGAATTCTCCAAATTATCGAATCCTCCCGAATCGTCTTTCGTCTTCGACCTTGCTAAAAACGCGCCGATATATTCGGAAGAGACGCTCCAGCAGTACTGCTCGATAATTCTCGAAAAATCGCTTCACCGCTCACTGATAGAAATATGCTCGAAAGCAATAGATGTCTCCTACAGCCAGAAAATCGAATTTGATGATCTTTCTGACAAAACCACGACTGAACTTATCGAACTCAGCAACCGTAAACACGCAAATTCCGTTCTCTCGTTCGAAAAACTTATGAAAGAGAAACTGGAATGGATTCAGGAACAGCGGGCAAAATCAGATAAAGACTCATCCCTTCTCGGAATATCATCCGGCTACCCGCGCCTTGACGACATGAGCAGCGGACTCAAACCCGGCGACATGGTCATCGTTGCAGGGCGTCCCGGCATGGGAAAGACAGGTTTTGCAATCAACATCGCCCTTTCGATAGCAAAGAAAAACCTGAATGTCCTCTTTTTCTCGCTCGAAATGCCGGCAGAACAGATCCTGAACAGGTTCATCAGCATAG
>CACZFE010000074.1 GCA_902780365.1 uncultured Spirochaetales bacterium | reverse complement strand
AAAGCATTTTTAAAAATGAGGGTCGTTGATCCTGTTACCGGTGAAGGAGAAGGGGAAGAAGTTGACGACAGCGATCAGATTCCGGCGCAGTGTGAAGATTATGAAGATAGACTGTACACCGAAGGAGATCTGATTCCTGACGGATGTGGGATTTTGATATGTTCGGAAGAAGGTTGGATTCCTTACGGCAACCTTGGCTGTTATGATGAGTGTGATCCTGACGGAGTTCTTGAAATAAGGTATTGGGACTGTCCCAACGGAGAAGAACTTGAATGGTGTATATGCGAGGAAGACGAAGAACACGGCTCTATATGGAGTTGTATTAACAGGGTTGATCTGACATGCCCGGCAGAATAATTTCATTGGAGGCTAAACATGACTAAAAAATCAATTCTGGCACTTGTTTCGGCAGTTTTTTTTGTTTTAGTGCTTGCTGCCTGCGGAAACGACAAAAACAAAGAAGAATCTGAAAACACAGACACTGGTGACACGGACACAGCAGCCGTTCCTGACACAGATCAGGCTGACACCGGTGATACTGAAACTGTTCCTGACGAAGAGCCGGCAGAAGTTGAAGACACTGAAATTGAAGACACTGAAGTTGTTCCTGACACAGAACCAACTGACACTGATTTCAAGGCAGTTGATGTCGGTGAATGTCTTCACGAAGAACCTGCTTTTACTTTGAGAGACAGAATTTATACAGAGACTGATAATTATCCATGCAAAGAGTATGTCGAAGTAACTGAAAAGAAAGAGAAAACTATTTCTTTCAAATGGTTCGGTGCGTTTCATTGTGATGATTGGGAATACGGCTACGAAATCGAAGGAATTGAAGAAAACGTCCTTAAAGTCAGCATTAAAGAACGAGATCTCAGTGATTTGGCGACTGACTGCGACAACTGCTGCCGCCTTATGCTGATAGAATATGCTGCTTCAAGTGCAGAAGAAATCGAATCAATCAAAGGAATCGAAATCTACTACGAAGGCAAAAACCACACCGCTTATTTTGAAATAATTTAAACAAAGAAAGCAAACTTTTTTCTATGCTGTAATATTTCCCGTATAATTTCTGCAAAAAGATGCTTTGCTGAGTCCGACATAATGATGTCATTCTGATGGAACAATGCGGCAAAAGAATTTTCCCGATTCTGACAAAAACTGTTTTAACAGCAGAAAAAATAAAAATCATGGAGGAAAACAGGTGATACGATGAGGCAATCTGCGGCGACCTGTCAAAAAATAAAAATTTTTTTTGTGCTGAAAATAAATATGATTATAGTTCCGGTTTTGTAAAAGTCCGCGGTTCGCGCGGGCATGATTATTGGTTTTTTATTTGGAGAAAAAAATGAAAAAAATTCTTGTTGTGGGTGCCAGCGGTCAGATCGGAAGCGAGCTTGTTCCCGAACTCAGAAGAATTTACGGTGAAAACAATGTCGTTGCGGCTGATCTCAAGGATCCGTCCCAGCTTGCTCCGACACTTGTCAACGGTATTTACGAGCAGGCGGACATTCTCGATACGGCAAGACTTGTCGAAATCATCAAAAAATACAACATCGATGCGGTCTACAACCTTGTCGCACTTCTTTCGAGCGTCGGTGAGCAGAAGCCGCAGCTTTCGTGGAAGATCAACCTCGGCGGTCTTATGAACCTTCTCGAGATCGGCAGAGAGCTTCATTTCCAGCTTTTCACTCCGAGTTCGATCGGTTCTTTCGGCCCCGCAACTCCGAAGGACAACACTCCGCAGGACACGATCCAGCGCCCCACTTCGATGTACGGCGTTACGAAAGTCGCGGGCGAACGTCTCTGCGACTACTACTATAAAAAATACGGCGTCGATACGAGAGGCGTAAGATTCCCCGGCATCATTTCGAATGTTACCCTTCCCGGCGGCGGAACGACCGACTACGCAGTCGATATTTACTACGAAGCAATCAAAAAACATCACTACACCTGCTACATCAAGGCGGGAACATACATGGACATGATGTATATGCCTGACTGCCTGAAAGCAGCGATCGGCGTAATGGAAGCTGATTCTTCGAGATTCATCCACAGAAACTGCTTCAACGTCGCTTCGATGAGCTTCGAGCCCGAGCAGATCGCAGCTGCGATCAAAAAAGTCATCCCCGATTTCACGATGGATTACGACATCGATCCGGTAAGACAGGGCATCGCTGAAAGCTGGCCGAACAAAATGGACGACTCCTGTGCAAGAGCTGAATGGGACTGGAAACCGAGTTACGACCTTGACACTATGACTGAGGATATGATCAAAGTCCTCAGCAAAAGATTGTTGAACAAATAACCAAAGGAGAAAAAAATGAAAAATCTGCTTAAGGAATTTAAAGATTTCGCAATGAAAGGAAACGTTATGGACATGGCTGTCGGTATCATCATCGGCGGTGCGTTCGGCAAGATCGTAACCTCCGTTGTCAATGATGTCATCATGCCGCTCATCGGACTTCTCGTCGGCGGTGTCAACTTTACTGATCTCGCTGTTACGCTTAAAGAAGCTGTTCCCGCTGCTGAAGGCGTTGCTGCTCAGCCGGCAGTCCTTCTGAAATACGGAAACTTCCTTCAGACCACTTTCGACTTCATCGTAGTCGCTTTTTCGATCTTCATTTTCATAAAGCTTATCAATACAGCTAAAGAAAAACTTGAAAAGGCAACGAAGGCTGCTGAAGAAGCTGCTGCAGCGGCTGCTCCGGCACCGGCTCCGGATCCTCAGGTCGTTCTTCTTACCGAGATCAGAGACCTTCTCAAAAAGTAACCCTGTTTTTTTTGTTTGTTTCCGTTTCCGTCCGACGAAATCTGATTAAAAGGTGAAATATGTCACAGACATTCAAAATCCTTAAAATTTTGTATTCGGCTTTCGGTTTCCGGCTTAAATATATCGGGATCCTGATTTTCAGGACTTTCATAGGCGCGCTGATGACTGTAACTCTGTTTCTGGACAAGATTTTCTTTCCCGGCGCTGCAAAGCAGAAGATCGAAAAACCTGTTTTTCTCATCGGGCACTTGCGCAGCGGAACGACTTTCCTGCACCGTTTTCTCACTGAAAACTGCGGCGAACTCCGCGGTTTCGCGATGTGGGAGATGGTTTTCCCTTCGATTTTTATGAGAAAAATAATAAAACCGTTCCTTCCGCTCGTGAAGAATCTCTCTTTTGACGGAGTCTGGGACCCGAAGATCCACAAAACCGACCTTTTTTCGATGGAAACTGACGATATCGCCCTTTCGATGAGATACTTCGACGGTCTTCTTTCGTGGATATACTTCTACTGCTGGCAGGATTTCGACGAAAGCAACACTTTTGAGCGTGAACTCGTGGAGGTCGCGGGACAGGAAAAATTTGCCGAGTATCTTCAGGATATCCACCGCAAAAATATCTGGAAAACTGACAGGAGAATGTTCTCGAAGTCGTTCGCACAGCTTTTTGCGGTCGATAAAATCGAAGAAATTTACGAAAATCCGCGCATCATGCTGATAATCAGAAATCCGCTTGAGGCCGTTCCTTCGATGATGTCGCTTGAAAAACGGGTTCAGGAATCGCTGAACAACTACAGTTCTCAGCCGGCAGAGCTTCAGCAGCGTTTCCTCAAAAACATGTACCGCACGTCGCTTTTCTACTATAAAATGTTCGACGAAATCGCGGAAAAGAAGAAAAATTCTCCGAATTTCCTCCTTCTTACCCATAAGCAGCTTATGACCGATTTCGACAACACTTTTGATCGGATAATCAGATTCTGTGACCTCAAAAAAGATGAAAAATTTGCGGCCGCACTCAAAACGCAGTCCGAAAAGCAGAAAACTTTCAAAACCGAGCATGTCTATTCGCTTGAGCAGTTCGGGCTTACCGAGGAACAGGTCCGCCGCGATTTTGCGTTCGTTTTTGAAAAATACGACCTGGATTAACCCGAAGAAATCCTGCATTTTCTTGATTTAATGCACTTTGCGGCAATAATAACGCGTTTTACGGCATTTAGCCGATTTTTTTGATAATTTTGGAGTCAGATATGCAAGTTTGGATTGAAGAAAGCCTTAAAAACGGCGAATTGTTTTTCTATATCGTGCCGGCAGTTCTATTGATACTGCTTCTGATCGTGATTTTCTGGCCGGACAAAAAGAAACGGACAAAAGAGGAAATAGAGGAAACCGAGCTCGACAAGCTTATAAAAGCCGATAAAAAGCTGAAAGCCGAGATAGAGCCGGTTGGTGAAAAGCCTGAAGAACCTCCTTTCAAAGCGGCAGGTGCGGAGATCCAACTGTTCGAGGAACAGGATGTACAGACGTTTCCCGAAACGTCTCAAAAACCGATTGAACCCGAACAACCGACAGAACCGGAACCGGAAAAAAACGAGGAACCTGAATCCGTAGAGACGTCACCTGAGACGTCTCCCGAACCCGAAAAACCTGCGGAACCCGCACCTGTAGAGACGTTACCTGAAACGTCTCCAGAACCCGAAAAACCCGCCGCAACAATCAAATCCGGCCTCGAAAAAACGAAAAAAGGCGGTTTTATGTCGCGTCTCATCGGCCTTTTCAAAAACAGCGTCGTCGATGATGATCTTATCGAAGAGCTCGAAGAGATCCTTTACACCGCCGACATGGGCGTGGCGACAGTTTCCTGGCTCATGGATCTCGTCAACAAAAACCGCTCGAAATTCACAAGCGGCGATGATGTCAAACAGTTCCTCAAAGAGCAGATCCGTGAAGTTCTCGTCGCAAACCATAAACCGTTCCCCGAGATCACCGAAAAACCGACGGTATTCCTCATGGTCGGCGTAAACGGCGCGGGAAAAACGACGACTATCGGCAAACTTGCGCACAAATTCATTGCTCAGGGAAAAGTCCCGATGCTGGCTGCAGGTGATACTTTCCGTGCCGCGGCGGTCGAACAGCTCAAAGTGTGGGGCGAGCGCAACAACTGCACGGTCATCAGTGACAAAGACGGCGCGGATCCGGCTTCGGTCGCTTTCAATGCGGTAAACAGTGCGCTGAGCAAAGATGTTGACGTTCTTCTTGTCGATACGGCGGGAAGGCTGCAGAACCGCGTAAATCTTATGGAAGAACTTATCAAGATAAACCGCGTAATCGGCAAGGCAAAGCCAGGAGCGCCGCATGAAACGATAATCGTGATCGATGCGAACAACGGTCAGAACGCGCTGACACAGGCGAAACAGTTCAGCGAGGCTGTCAAAGTTACGGGAATCATCATTACGAAACTCGACGGCAGCGCGAAAGGCGGCGTTATAATCGGCATTTCGAAAGAACTTGGCCTGCCGGTTTACCTTGTCGGAGTAGGCGAGAAAATCGAAGATCTTCGCCCCTTCGACCCGAATGAATTTGTTGAGGCTCTTTTTGAATAACGACCTGATTTTATTTAATATTTTGTGAGGGAAACCATGGAAGACAAAAAATCCGTTGCAATTCTCTGTTCCGGCGGCCCGGCACCTGGAATAAACACTGTCGTCTGCTCGATAGCCAAAGTCTTTTTGAAGGCGCACTACCGCGTAATCGGCATAAACTACGGCACGAAGACTCTTTTTACAGACCATGTTGATACGGTCGATATCGATTTTGACCTTGCCGACCACTACTTCAACCGCGGCGGTTCCTTCCTCAAGATGAGCCGCTACAAACCGAAAGACAGCGAATTCAAGCCCGATTTCTTCATCAAAAACAACGTTGAACTCCTTGTCACTATCGGCGGTGACGATACCGCGTCCACTGCTAACAGGATCACGAAATATTTGAACGAGAAAAACCTTCCCGTCAGAAATATCCACGTTCCGAAGACGATAGACAACGACCTTCCGCTTCCTGAAAGACTCCCCACTTTCGGCTATCAGTCGGCTAAAAACGAAGGTGTCAGGATCGCGACAACGATCTACGAAGATGCAAGAACGAGCGGAAACTGGTTTGTAGTTTCCTCGATGGGCAGGGAAGCAGGTCATCTTGCTTTCGGAATCGGCTCTGCCTGCCACTATCCGATGATAATAATCCCCGAAATGTTCAAAAACGTCGAAGTCACCTTTGACAGGATCATAAGAATGATGATCTCCTCAATCGTAAAAAGGAAGATCTACGGCATGGACTACGGCGCAATAATGATCAGCGAAGGTGTCTTCCACTTCATGTCTGATGAAGAGATAATCGGATCTGGGATCAAATTCTCCTTCGACGAGCACGGACATCCCGAACTCGGAAACGTCTCGAAAGCGCATATATTCAACGTTCTCCTCAACGAAGAACTTACTAAACTCGGCCTCAAGGTAAAATGCAGACCGACCGAAATCGGCTACGAAGTCCGCTGCTGCGCTCCGTGCGCTTTTGACCTCAAATACTGCACGCTGCTCGGTTTCGGCGTAAAAGAGCTTTTCGACCGCGGCGTTTCGGGCTGCATCGTTGTCTGTCACAACGACGGAACAGTCTCTCCGCTCTATCTCGAAGATGTCGAAGATCCCAAAACCGGCAAAATCAAACCGCGTCTTGTCGATACCGAAGCCGACGACTACAAAATGCTTGTCGAGAATTTCCACTACATCGACGAGGACGACTACGAAAAAGCCTCGAAATGGCTCAAAAATCCGCAGCTTTACAACATAAAACATATTCTCAACGAAAAATAGCCGGAGGAAACATGGCAAAAATCGCTGTGGGCTTAAGCGGCGGAGTCGATTCCGCAGTCGCGGCGGCACTTCTCAAACAGCAGGGTTACGATGTCGTCGGAGTCACGATGTCTAACTGGGACGGTTCGCTTCATGTCGAGGGGCCGATGCCTGATTCATGCTACGGGCCTTGCGAGGGAGAAAGCCTGGAAGCGGTTGAAGAAATCGCAAAAGTGCTTGATATCCCTTATAAAGTTTTTGATTTGAGCGAGGCATACCGCGAAAACATCATTTCGTATTTCAAGCACGAATACATGTGCGGCAGAACGCCGAATCCATGTGTGAGATGCAATTTCAAGATGAAGTTCGGGCTTCTTTTCGAAAAGGCGAGGGCTGAGCTTGGGATCGACCTTTTTGCGACAGGACATTATGCGAGAATTATTGAAGAAAACGGCAAGTTTTTCCTTGCAAAGGCATTGAATACGGCGAAAGACCAGAGCTATTTTCTGCAAATGCTGCGCCGCGAATGGCTTCCGCACATCATTTTCCCGCTCGGAAACATGACTAAGGACGAAGTGCGCGAAACGGCGAGAAAGTTTGATCTTCCCGTTGCCGAAAAAGAGGAAAGTCAGGATTTTATGGGCGGCAACCACGCTGTGCTTTTTGAAGATGAAGTTGTGAAAGATGGCAATATCGTTGACGAAAACGGCAAAGTCTTGGGCCTCCACAAAGGAATAATCCACTACACCATTGGCCAGCGCAAAGGGCTCGGGATCAGCAATCCGAAACCTCTTTTCGTCCTCAGGATCGATGCCGGAAAGAATGAGATCGTTGTCACTGAAAAGGAGCATCTTTTTTCCGAAGGGCTTGAAGGAGCGGAACTCAACTTGCTTGACGATATAGAAAATCTTAATGAATTCAAAGCGTTGGTCAAAATCAGACAGAAACACAAAGAGTGTCCTGCCACAGTTTCAATCCTGGATAGCGGCAGATTCAAAGTCGTTTTTGAAACGCCGCAGCTTTCGGTAACTCCCGGGCAGGCAGTCGCAATTTACCGCGAAGACGGTATCCTTCAGGGCGGCGGAATCATAGAAAAAGGGTTTTGATTTTTGCCGGATGCAGCAGACAGGTGGAATAAACCATTTTTTGCCTTAAACCACATCATCGCATTTTATATCTTAACATTAAGACAAATTTCCTAAACCTAAAC
>CACZFE010000073.1 GCA_902780365.1 uncultured Spirochaetales bacterium | reverse complement strand
ACGCTTCTCGGATCTTCGGTGTGGACTCTGTGACCCATTCCCGGGAATCTGAATTTCTGCTCGAATTTCATCTTTACGAATTCTTCCACTTTTGCTTCATTGAGCTCGTTTCCGCAGTATTCAGCGGCAGCTTTGAGCATTTTCATCGTGTTTTCTATCGCTCCGCCGTGGAAAGCGTTGATAGCCAGAAGTCCCGAAGCAACAGCCGCATTGAGCGGTGCCCCTGTCGAAGTTGCGTTGAGAGTAGCCAGCGCACTCGGAGGAGTTACGCCGTGGTCAACGGAAGAAACAAGCACAGCCTGGAAAACGCGTCCTTCCTCTTTTGTCGGAAGCTCGCCCTTCAAAATGAGATAAACCGTTTCCGCGTAACTCAGATTTTCCATAATATCTTCTATCGCATAGCCCCTGATCAAAATTTCGTTCGGTTTGATAGAAGTAACAGCCGTTGTCCACTCTGCCATAATTGCCTCCAAAAATCTAAATAAATTAAACAACTTACATTTAAGCAGGCAAATTTTCCGAAAACTGGAAAACATGCAACCCGCTAAAAAACCAAATATATTAGCAGAAACGATTTTTTTTTCAATTATGGCGATTTGAAATATAATCCTGCGAACGTAGAGACGTCATTATGGCGTCTACAAAGATTAGGAGAGAGAAATGATAGAAAACATCCGTGAACATCTTGAAGAAATAGAAAAACGGGAACTTTCGTGGGCTGCGGCGCTGAGTTCGCAGTCGAAAGGAAGAATGCGCGAAGAGGAACCGTGCAGCATCAGACCGGCGTTTCAGCACGACCGCGACAGGATCGTCCACACCAAGGCTTTCCGCAGACTGGGCGACAAAACGCAGGTTTTCCTTTCACCGAAAGGGAGCAACTACAGCAACCGCCTCACCCACACGCTTGAAGTTTCGCAGATAGGCAGGACTGTGGCGAAAGCGCTTCTTCTCAACGAATCGCTGACAGAGGCGATAGGGCTGGGACATGATCTCGGGCACACTCCTTTCGGTCATTCAGGCGAAAGAGCTTTAGGAAGACTCCTCAAAAACGGCTTCAGGCACGAGCAGCAGAGCCTCCGCGTAGTCGATTTTCTCGCCAAAAACGGCCAGGGACTAAATCTGACTTACGAAGTCCGCAACGGGATAGTGCTTCATTCCAAAGGGAAAGGACCTCTCATCAAAAAAACGGGCATTCCAGAAACTCTCGAAGGGCAGATCATCCGTTTTGCCGATATCATCGCATACTTGAACCACGATATCGACGATGCAGTCCGCGGCGGATTCCTCGACATTGCGGATGTTCCGCACAAAGACATTCTGGGTGAAAGAGGCTCCCAGCGCATCAACGCGATGACGACGGACCTCATCTACAACAGCTACGAAGCGATATCGGCACATGAAAAAATCATCCGTTTTTCCGACAAAATGGCAGACATCATCGGCGATTTAAGGGAATTCATGTTCAAAAACGTTTATGAACTTCCCGCCATCAGAAAGGAATTCGCCAAGGCCGAGCAGATCATTTCAGTCCTTTTCAAGCATTTTCAGGAAAACTACGAACTCATCATCAATTCGAACTTTATCCCTGTTTCCGAAGACAAGGAAACGACGATAGCGGACTTCATCGCGAGCCTCACCGACTCCTACGCGATCCACCTCTACAACAATTTTTTCATTCCGAAAACACTGAGTTTTCCTGAGATTTAATCAAAATTTCCGACACAGATGACAGAATAGCCTCTATCGGTTTTTCCGACATATTCCAAATTCCCGTTCAGGCTGACCATTGCGGCGTTGCCTGTCGATGATGTCGAGGACCAGCAGTCTGTCCAAAGACCGTAAAACTCGATCGGAGCGGCCTCACCGAAGTTTACAAGCGAAACAAGCTCGTTTTTGTTCGGAAGTCTCCACCCTATCTTTCCTGCGTAAGTGAGGTTCATGCAGTATGAAAGGGCTTCCTCCCATTCATCGGCGGAGTGATCCCGCAAAGTCCATGTAAGTCCGGTGGAAGAATCTTTCGCGATTTTGTCGTTGCCTACGGTCGAAACCTCAAGGCGTGCTTTCGGAAGTTTTTTGCCTCTGACACACATCACGAAATAGATATCGTCTTTTGAAGGATAGCTGTAGACCCAGCCGTCACTGTAAAAGTTGATGATCTTGACGTCGTCCGTCCAGAAACTCCGTCCGGGATGAACTCCCGGAATATCGGTAAAATAAGTCTGATCCACCATAGGATAATCGTAAGCATAATCAACCAACGTCATCATTTCATGCGGTACCGGAAGACGCCAATCGCTCTTTCCGCCGTATTCAAGAGAATCGCAGTAAGCATAGGCTTCGTTCCACGGGAGTGCCTTCTGCGGATATGTCTGCTGCCACTCAAGTTTCGTGTTGTTGTCAACTATGATATTCTGATCCGCGGCAGTTTTTATAGAGTAATCATGCTGAGCACATTTGCCCATAGAAGCGTAAAACGCGTCCTGACCCGCGAAAGGCTTGGACTTTATTCCGGAGCACTCTATCTCTTCTTCGGTACTGTAGCATTTATCCAGCCCTGTGCAGATGCTTCCGACAGTTTTGACGTTCGTAGCGAAGGTATCGCACTTGCCGTTTTCCCACGTGTAGCCTTCAGCGCATCCGCAGTAGTAAAGATCTGCGTTCACGGCGGTGCAGTTTTTGTCGGAATTCGCGATTTTTGAGCACGGATCGGTGTCGCACGGGTTAACGCATTTGCTTCCGTTCCAGAAAAATCCGTCAAGACACTGGCATTCATACGCCGATTCGGTCTTCGGAACACAGACTCCAGTCGAGTTTTCGACTTCGCATGAAGCGGAACCGCACGGATCGTCGAGACATTCCAGGCCGTGCAGGAACTTGCCGGCGGGACAGATATCGGAGCGGACGCAATAAAGCGGAAAATCATAATACTCGATATAGTCCTGCTTTATGTATTTCGAAACGGGAGAGATCGTTCCGTCACTGAAATCAGCCGAGCACGCCAGATAGCTCTCCTTTCCGAAAATATCCACTGTATCATGGATCTTGAAACCGTTGTTTGTTCCTGAAAAAACGATCGAGTCTTTTGACGAACTCTCCATACCAGGATAATCGGTAGCAGGGCTTGACTTTTCGTAGTTCATGAGCGAAAGCAGCTCGTTTCTAAGCGGCAGCCTCCAGTCGCTGTATCCCGCATAGACAAGATGCTCGCATTTATAAAGGGCGTTCTCCCACCGCACTTTCCCTTCCATGCTCTTCTGCCACATGATTCCTGTCGTCAATTCAGTCACGACTTTGTCGCCGTTTATCTCGGAGACCTCGAATTCAGGACCGGGCAGTTTTTCGCCGCGGACACATATCGCTGTATGGATATACCCTGATGTATTTTTGCGTACCATATTTTCGTGTAAATTGATTTTGAACCCTTTATCGGATGTCCAAAACATGGTTTCGTCATGGAGATACTGCTCTTCAAGCTCTTTGAAATACCTGAAGAAGATCATGTTGTAATCATACTGGTATTTGTTGCTTACTACTATCGACATCAGTTCATGAACAGAAGGAAGCCGCCAGTCGTCGTATCCGGCATAGACGAGTTCTTCGCAGTGGGAATCAGCCTCTTCCCAGCTGAAATTCGCTTCCTCGATATTCTTCTGCCACATAAGTCCGGTGTTTCTGTTTATGATGAGAGGTTCTTCCGCATTCGAGTTATCGAGAGTAATGTCGAGCGGAGAGCAGACGCCGAGTTTTGCGTAGTGCGCCTCCTGACCGAAGAAGTCTGCGTCGGGATCGGTCGGGCACTCTATTTCGTAGTAATCGTCATAGCACTCGTTCTGCCCTGCGCAGATATTTCCCAAAGCGGGTTTCCGCGCTATGCAGCCAAGTCTTTCGCCCCACCAGTAGTAGCCTTCCTCGCAGCCGCAGGTGTAAAGCGCAGCTCCGACAGAGGAACACACGCCGTCAGAATGAGGAACATCCTTGCACGGTTCTGCGTTGCATAGGTTGACACAGTCTTCCCCGTTCCAGAAGTAAGTTTTTTTGCAGCGGAAATAACAGGATGATTCATACGGGATCCTCCAGCTGTACTTTCCGACAGCATCCGGCCACCAACCCTCGTCACTTCCTCTCCACTGCTGCGTTATGCTTGATTTATCCAAGACCCAGTATCCGTGCTCAGGAAGCCCCGTGCACTCTTCCGTTCTGGTTTTGCCGGTACAGTATCTCTTACCGTCCCATTCATAATTTTCTTTACATTCGCAGGAATATTTGCCGTTTGCTTCGACCCTGCATACCCCTGTCGAACCGCCCATTCCCATTGCCGTGCAAGGGTTGGGATCGCACGGATCCGAATCGGCATCCTCATCGTTTTCAGGTTTGTCCGAATCCTTGTCAGGCTTTGTGTCAGGCTCGTCATCGTCGTCTTCGTCTTCGTCTTCAAATTCTTCATCATCAAGAATATCATCATCGCCGTCCGGCAAAACCGCTGCGGAATCGTCGTCAACTGGCGTTTTTGAACCGCCGCTGCACGAAATAAAAAGGAAAATCAGCATGATGGAAAGAAGAGTTTTCATGAAAACCTCACGAAAATTAAACAAAAACGGCGATATTATAGTGATATCCGGGCAAAAAGAAAGAAAAAAATTCAATAAATTCGGCTTATTTCAGCATCTTGAGGTCAAGTCCGCCGGGATACATGTAGCTTACATCCATTCCCCAGCCGTAGACGAGGATCCCGCATGAATCGGAACAGGTCAGGTGGTGGCGCATGAACCACGAATCAAGTTCGAAAATGTAGTAGACTTTGTCGCTGCCGTAGACTGCGCCCTGCATCTCACCGTCCATCGCAGGTGTCGGTGTTTCTCCGTCAAGCAGTATCTCGACTCCGGGATCTGTGATAACTTCGACGAAATTCGCGTTTCCGCCGTCAGTTTCCGTGTCTTCGACCGAATATGCGAAGAAGTAATATTCGTTCCTGAACTGCTCGACCGGCGGAATTATTGTCATTGCGGGGTCACCAAAACAGTAGGAGTGCGATGAACCGGGGCTGTCATCGCGGCAGTCTGAGCTGATGTCCTCGGAACCGCTTAAATACTGCGTGACCTGAACAGGTTTATCCGCTTCGACGAACGACGTACCGGAAGTGAACCAGCTTCCGCCCTCGTCAAGATGGTTGAGTTCGTATTCATAAAACTCGCCTGAATTGAGCGTGATATTCTTCTCCGTGCCGCTTGTGTATTCCTCGTCCTTTATTTTGATCGATATGTTCGTTCCGTCTTCCGCCGCTACGACTCTGACAAAATCGCGGGCATAGCTTCGAGGTTTCGTTTTGACGACGGCATAGCGCGTTCCCCAGCGGTCGACCGGAAGGAGCTGGTGTTCAAGATGGTCGCAGTAACCTCTGTCTTTCGGGATGTCAGCGCATCCGTGGCCACCGAAAACTGCGACAGGAGCGCACTTCGAATACGGGTTTTTGCACGATATTTTTGTGCCGGTAAAATCGGCATTTCCTGTAGTAGTAATGATGTTAAGAACCTCGCCGCGCGTGATTTCGACCGTCATCGGAACACCTTTTGCAGTTCCGGGAATCTTTCCGGCAGGCGCGATATCGGCAGTCGGTGTGATTTCAAGCTCGACCGGCATATCGTAAGCCCCGATGATCGTGAAAAACCCCGGTCCGTCGCCGTCAACATTGGTTTCGTCAGGGTAACTTGCAATGATGTAGTCCGACCCGAGCTTTGTCGAAGGAAGGACAAGCGAAGCGTCGTTCGAATGAAGGTTGTAGAACGGGTTGAACTGATAGACGATTATCGGAAGATCCGATTTTATGTGGTAACTGAGGAAACTTGCGGCCGTTCCGATGAGCATCCTGTCCTCTTTTTTCGGCGTAACTACTATCGTTTCCTTCGGGTTCACCGTGATTACGAAAGAGGAATCATGGTCTTTGCACTCCATGTCGTCATATTCCATACCCAGAAATGACTTCGTGACTTTGTAGCAGTATTCGAAATTCTCGATTTTCACCTCAGTTCCGTCTTCCAGAGTCTTGAAGAACTCTATCGTCGCGGTTTTATCGGGATTCGAATTGGCGAGAGCTACCGAAAAAGAATCCTTGCTCGTGATTTTTTCGTTTTTTCTGCCGTTATAGAGTTTCGCGGTATAGAAATCGCAGCCGAGATAACTTACTCCGGCCAAAGAGCAGGCATCAGCCTCACATTTTCCGTAAACGCAGGTCTTGCCTTCGCCGCACTTTTCTACCGGCGTAGGATCGACAGCCGAACCGTCATCCTTGCACTGGAAAACGCTGTTCGGATCACTTGAGTCGCATACTTTCATTCCCGGGACACAGTTCGTGGGAACAGGCGGCTGCTCTTCATCCGGCTGTTCCTGATTTCCGTTGTCCGTATCTGCATCAGCATCAGGAATCGTGCTGTCACCGTCATTACCGGGATCATTCTCCGAATCCCCTGTTTCCTGATTTCCGCCGTCAGGGAGCTCATTATTCTCTCCGTCGGGAAGAACAATTTCTTCTTCGTCATCGTCCGATGCCGTGCATCCCGCGAATGCAAACATTAGAATAAAAATAAATAAGAAAACGTTTGCCTTTTTCATTGACTCACCTCGCTGTTTACCAACAAACCAACGCGCCATTCTAAAGATTTCCGCATTAAAAACAACTTTTGAGGACACCGCCAGTATGGAAAAATCACTTGATTATTTGCCGTTTTTTCTTAAAATACCGCGTTTTTAAGGTGAGGTGACCTATGAAAATGAGATTTTTGACACTTGTTCTGATCATTTTTTCAGTTTCGTTTCTGGCAGGCTGCTCGACCATCGAGGCGAACGAAACGCCGGCGAATCCCGAGTGGGAGGAAGTCGAAGCAAAGTATAAGTCGCTTGAATCAGAGAACAATTTTGCTGAGATCGAAACTTATTCCAAAGAACTTGCCGCTCTCGAATGGGCGAACTGGCAGACAAATCACATAAAATTCATGCTTGCATCGGCTCTTTACAGCCAGAAAAAATACGGAGAGGCGCTCGAAGTGTTCAAAGACCTGAAAAATGTCGCCCCGTTCACAAACAAAACGCACACAATGGCAGGCGAAGCCGCACTCAACGAGAAACAATACAACGACGCGCTGAAATGGGTTTTCTCGGTCTACCTCAAACTCGACAAAGAATCGAAACTTGCCGCTTCGAAGACCGTTTTCTTCGCATACATCTATTCAAAAAGATTCGATTCGGCGGCTAAATGGTATAAGGAACTCGATGAAGAGAAAAAAGCGAACCTTCAGCCCGAACTTGACGAATGGCTTAACGCAAGCGAGGAAAACAGGCGCGATTTCAATAACGCGCTGAACGGAACATCCGAACCGGCAGCCGAAGAAATGCCGCAGAACACCATTGAAGATATCATCAAAGATGCTGAACAAAAAGCGCAGGAAGAAGCCGGAAATGCTCAGGAAAGTAACGTCATCATTGAGGAAGACACAACTGCTTCCCCACTCGAATTCGACAGGAGCTACGTTCCCGACTGGAAAAAAATATGCGTAGTCCTCTCCTTAAACGACAAGTGGAGCAAGTACAACGAAGTTATAAAAAACTACATAAACTGGCATCTGACAAAATTCGACACAAACGGAATAAAACCTGAGTTTCTGGAATACGACAGCGAAAGCACCGTCGATGAAACAATAAAAAAAGCAAAGGAAATCAAATGTTTCGCTGTGATCGGACCTATCCTTGCACCTGAATTTGCAGAAAGTTTCATCGAAAAATCGGGCGAAAATTCAATTCCCGTGATCTCATACATCCCTTTCGGCACAAAACCCGAAACACTTTTCTTCAATGCCCGCCAGACAAAGGACCTTGAAGCGGAAAACCTCGTGAAATACGCCATCGAGAAGGAAAAAAAGAATTTCGCGATCGCCTACATCGACGACACAAACGGCAGAAGCCTGCGCGACACATACTGGAAAACGATCGAGAAGCTCGGCGGCAAAGTAACCGGTATTATCGACATTTCTCCGGCTGACAACGCTTACATGGACGATGTAGC